>JBLMZU010000598.1:0-2850 GCA_050258995.1 Bacteroidota bacterium | reverse complement strand
GCCGATCACGTGGACGATGCCGCGGTGCGGGCTGTCCATGCCGTGCAGCGTGATCCCGAATTCGGCAGCGTTGGTTTCCATCTGTTTGATCTGCGCGGCGGCCATCGCATCCGCAATCGGGACGTTAAGCGGCGTTGTCGGGATGGAGTGGTCCATCGTGGCAAGGGTCCTGTCGGGGCGGCGCACCTTGAGTCCGCGCTGGCGAAGTCCCGTAAAAGCCTGCGGCGAAGTCACCTCGTGGACAAGATGGAGGTCAATATAGAGGATTGCAGGGGCATCCGGTTGTTCGGAGACAACGTGAGAGTCCCAGATTTTTTGAAAGAGAGTCTTTGGCATGATGGGTTTCACAGATCAACAAGGTAGCCTCTGAATAGACAGGTGGGCAATCTTAGATACCTGGCTGCTTGTCTAGCTGTATACCTTTCTCAGCTTTCCACTTCTTCTTCATCAGCGAGCATTTCAAGCTGCGATCCGGAAAACATCCCGCTTAAATCCCAGCCGGACGGGATGGTTTGCGGTTCCGGGAACGGATGATAGGCAGAGTTCTCGACAGCTTTGGTTTCTTCATTCGGCGTATTCATGGTGTTTTCTCCTTTTATCCAAGCATGACGCCATGCGTTTGGTTTTCATTCATGGGTTCCACGCCCTCGGTCTGGGCGATGATCAGTTTATTGAGGGCATTGAGATAGGCCTTGGCACTGGCGACGATGATATCTGTATCCGCACCGTGGCCGCCGAAGACGCGCTGGTACAGAACTTCGCGCTGGGCGTCCATCGTCTGCAGGCCGTTCTCACCGCGAATGCGGACGGTCACTTCACCCAGGGCATCGATCCCTTCCGTGATCGCATGGACGTTGAACTCGAGCAGGGTATTTCGGGTCTTGACGATTGCATCGATCGCCTTGTAAGCCGCATCCACCGGCCCGGACCCCATGGCGGCATGCATGTGGATCTTGCCGTCAGGTCCCTTCAAGCGGACGGTGGCCGTGGGCATTCCCATCGTGCCGCAGGTGACCTGCATGCCATCCAGGTAGAACACATCGCGCGGGCGATAGAACTCGTCGGCGATGATCGCTTCGAGATCCAGGTCGGTGATGACCTTTTTGCGATCGGCCAGCTCCTTGAACCTGGCAAATGCCTTGTCCAGCTCAAACTCGTCCAGTGAATGTCCCATCTCGGCCAGGCGGGCGCGCAAAGCGTGACGCCCGGAATGTTTGCCCAGGACAAGCTTGGTCTGGTTGACACCCACATCCTCCGGACGCATGATTTCATATGTCGTTTGGTGCTTCAGCATTCCATCCTGGTGGATGCCGGCTTCGTGGGCAAAGGCATTGGCCCCGACGATCGCCTTGTTCGGCTGGACCGCCATGCCGGTGTAATTGCTTACCAGCTTGCTGACGCGGGCAAGCTGTGGGGTTTCGATCCCGGTGTCCAGGTTGAAGATCGGTTTGCGAGTCTTCAGGGTCATGACCACTTCCTCCAGGGAGGTATTGCCCGCCCGCTCACCGATCCCGTTGATGGTCACCTCCGCCTGCCGCGCGCCTGCACGGATTCCCGCCAGCGTATTGGCAGTCGCCATGCCCAGGTCATCATGGCAGTGGACCGAGATCGTAATGCCTTCGTGCATGCCCGGTGTATTTTTGATGATGCCGTCGATCAAGGCAAAATATTCGTCGGGCGTGGTGTATCCCACCGTATCGGGAATATTCAGTGTGGTCGCGCCCGATTTGATGGCCTCGCCCAGGACGACATACAGGAATTCCGGGTCAGAGCGCCCTGCATCCTCCGGACTGAATTCCACGTCCGCACATAAGGTTCGTGCATACGCGACCATTTCAGAAACACGCTGAACCACATCCTCGGGATCCATCTTGAGCTTGTGCTTCATGTGGATGGAAGAAGTGGCCAGGAAGGTGTGAATGCGCGGTTTTGCAGCGCCCTGGATGGCTTCCCAGGCCTTGTCGATATCGGCCTTGTTGGCACGCGCCAGCCCGGCAATGACAGGGACCCTGGCATCCGGATCCGCTTCGGACGGCCTGCCCACTTCTTCGGCGATGCGCCGGACCGCTTCCAGGTCATCGGGCGATGCAGCCGGGAATCCTGCTTCGATAATATCCACGCCCAGGCGCGCCAGCGACCGGGCGACCTCCAGCTTCTCAGCCGAGGTCATCGTCGCACCGGGAGACTGTTCTCCATCGCGTAACGTTGTGTCGAAGATCTTCACATAACTACTCTGTGTCATAAATTCTCACTTTCCAGAGACTAATCTCTAATCAGCCGATCTCTGCTCTTTCCCCTACTTCTGCCAATTCTCCGGTCGCAACGAACGAACGGCAGCGCCGGCCTGCCACATCTCAGAATCGCGGATGACAGCAAGTTCCTTCTCAAGCTGCTCGCGATAATCGGGCCGGCTATTGGCTTCCAGGGTGATGCGGGCTTCATTGCCCGTTACAACACTTTGATACAGATCATCGAAAACGGGCGCCACTGCGTCGCGGAACTTATCCTTCCAATCCAGTGCACCGCGCTGGGCGGTGGTGGAACAGTTGGCGTACATCCAGTCCATGCCGTTCTGGCCGACGAGGCGGATCAGGGACTGGGTCAGTTCTTCGACAGTTTCGTTGAATGCCTCGGAGGGGGAATGTCCGTTCTTGCGTAGGACGTTGTACTGGGCCTCCATGACGCCGGCCAGGGCCCCCATCAGGACACCGCGCTCACCCGTCAGGTCGGAATACACTTCCTTCTCGAAGGTGGTCGGGAAGAGATATCCCGCGCCAATGGCGATGCCCAGCGCGACCGTCCGTTCATAGGCGCGACCCGTCGCATCCTGCTGGACCGCAAAGCTGGCAT
>JBLMZU010000597.1:0-10397 GCA_050258995.1 Bacteroidota bacterium | reverse complement strand
GTGCCTGCCTGCCTCCATCAACAACAACCTGCCCGGATCCGAGTTCAGTATCGGCGCGGATACGGCCCTGAATAACATCGTCGACGCGGTGGACAAGATCAAGCAGTCCGCCGTGGCCACGCGGCGCTGCTTCGTGGTCGAGGTGATGGGACACTGGTGCGGCTACCTGGCGCTGATGAGCGGCCTGGCAACCGGCGCCGAAAGGTTCTACCTGCCTGAAGATGGGATCACGCTCACTGAGCTGCAGCAGGATGTGGAGTCGCTCAAGCGCGGCTTCAACATGGGCAAGCGCCTCGGGCTGGTGATCCGCAACGAAGACGCCAACCCGATCTATTCGACCAGCTTCATCTGTTCGCTGTTCGAAGAGGAAGGTAAGGAAGTCTTCGATGTGCGCCCGGCCATTCTGGGTCACCTGCAGCAGGGCGGCGATCCATCGCCGTTCGACCGCATCCAGGCGACCCGGCTGGCGCGGCTGTGCATCGAGCATCTGATCGAAGCCTGCACGCAGGCCGATACCAGCGGCTGTTTCATCGGCCTGCAGGATGGGAAGTTCATCTTCCACGATATGCGCGACTTCGATCGAATGGCGGATCTGGTCTTACAGAGGCCGCGGCAACAGTGGTGGCTGAGCCTGAAGCCGATTGCCCACACGATGGCAAAATTATCGGATGAGAACTAAAAGCAATGTCCCGGAGGAATATCTTCGGGACATTTTCATTTAAATACTATTCCGCCAGCAGCCCCACCAGGAATGCTATTGTGCTGCCGGCGGTTCTTCCTACGTATTCCCTAACAAAGGTCTACACGTCAAAATACAAGCTCATCTCAAAGGGATGCGGCCGGTTGCGGACGGCGAAGTATTCAGCCTGGCGCTTATAGTCCACCCACTGTTGAAGCATCTCTTCGCTGAAGACGCCGCCCTGGGTCAGGAAGGCATGGTCGCGCTCGAGGGCGGTCAACGCCTCGTTCAGGGAGGCAGGCAGCGGCTTGATCCGGGCGCGCTGCTCATCGTTCCAGGCGAAGATGTTGGCATCGATCGGGCCAAACCCGGCTTCGGTCGGATCGATGCGGTTACGGATCCCATCCAGCCCGGCCATTAATTGTGCTGCCAGCATGAGATAAACATTGCCGGTCGCATCCGGTGGGCGGAACTCCATACGGGCCGTATCGGGCTGGGTGGCATATTTGGGGATGCGCACCGCCGAGCTGCGGTTGCCGAGCGAGAAGAAGGCGTTGACGGGCGCCTCATAGCCGGGCACCAGCCGGCGATATGAATTCGTGGAAGGATTGGTGATCGCGAGCAGCGCCGGTCCATGAGTGAGCAGGCCGCCGATATAGTAAAGAGCCTCGCGGCTCAGACACCCGTATCCCCCTGCATCATAAAAAACGTTTTTGTGGCTGTTGAACAAATGCTGGTGGAAATGCATGCCGCTGCCTGCTTCGCCGAACAACGGCTTGGGCATGAACGTGGCCGTCTGCCCGCTTTCCTGGGCAGTCATCTTGGTGACGTACTTGATGATCATGGTGGCATCCCCGGCCTGGACGAGTCCCATCATCGGCGTTTCGATCTCGCACTGGCCGGGGCCGCCCACTTCATGATGGTGATATTTGACCGGCACACCCATCCTTTCGAGATGGGACATCATGCGCGTGCGCAGTTTGTACAGCTGGTCCTTGGGCGGGATGGCGTGGTAGCCGCCGTGCAGCGGGATGTAATGTCCGTGCCCGCCGCCGTGACTGTTCCAGTCGGCTTCGCGGCTCTCGATGGTATAGCTCGAGCGGTTGATGCCGTTCTCGAAGCTGACGCTGTCGAAGATGTAGAACTCGAATTCCGGCCCCCAGCGGCTCTCATCCGCAATACCGGTGGACTTCATGTATTCCTCGGCACGGATGGCAATGTTGCGCGGGTCGTTGGCGAAGATCTCGTGGGTATCCGCCTCCATCGTCCGGCAGATGAAGCTCAGGGTCGGCGAATCCCAGAACGGGTCCATGAAACCCGTGGAGAGGTCCGGCACAAGGACCATGTCACCGGCCTTGACCGATTTCAATCCCACGGAGGAGCCGTCGAAGCCGATGCCATCCTCCATCAGCTTGGGCTCGAACTGGCTGGCAGGGATGGTCAGGTGGTGCCAGCGTCCCCACAGGTCGCAAAATTTCAGGTCAATGACCTCGATTCCATTTTCCAGTACTGCCTGTTTGGCGTGCTCGAATGTTTTAAACATGGTGTCTCCAGGTAAGAAAATGTACAAAGTGGCGAAGCGTCCCGAAGGATTCCCTTGAAAGCTCAAGTCTCCATCTTCAAAACCCTGCGAGACGGTTTATTTTCTGCCGTGTCGACTAAACGTAACATGGAATTTAAGGCGGGATAAGTGTTTTTTATCCTTTTGGGGGAATACCGCAAATCACCTCGCTTTCACAGGTAAAATTCAGCGCATGAAGCCAGCACAAAGAATTCTTCTGCTCTTTTTATTCCTTATCCTGCCTGCCTGCCAGATCCAGAACCTGCCGGCACTGGTCACACAGACGCCCAGCCCCACTTCGACCCTGACAGCAACCGCAACGACCACGAACACCGCGACGTTCACCGCCACACAGACTGAGACCTTAACACCCACCTTTACGCCCACACCTGCGCCCCAGGTGCGCCGCGTCCTGATCCTGTCCATCGACGGACTGCGCCCGGATGCCATTTCCCTGGCGCCCATGCCCAACCTGCAGACCCTCATGTTGAGCAGCGCCTATACGCTGACCGCCCAGACGGTCTACCCCAGTGTCACGCTGATCTCGCACACTTCCATGCTGACGGGGCTTTGTCCCGCCAAGCACGGCGTGGACTGGAACGATTACATTCCCGAAAACGGTGTGGCAGCGGGCACCGACCTGTTCGACCTTGCTCACGCAGCGGGATTGGAAACGTGGATGTTCGTGGGCAAGACCAAGCTCAAGCAGATCACCGACTCGACCAGCCTGACCGGTTTTGTCAAAGGGAGCGATCGGGACTCGGAGCTGACAGACCAGCTGCTCTCGGAATTCCCGGAAAATTTTGGTGTGCTCTTTGTCCACTTTGCAACCACGGACGGCATGGGACATGAATACGGCTGGCTCTCCCAGGAGCAGCTCAGTGTGCTGCGCCGCGCCGACGAATCCATTGGGAGGATCCTGGCCGAGCTGAATGCCCGCAATCTTCGCCAGGAGACACTTGTCATAATCACTGCCGATCATGGCGGTCATGAGACGACACACGGCTCCAGCATGCCAGAGGATATGACAATTCCGTGGATCGCCTCCGGCCCGGGGATCAAGCCAGGAGAGCTGACCACCACCGTCCACACCATGGACACGGCTGCCAGCGCGGCCTTTGCCCTTGGCCTTGAGATCCCCCCGGAATGGGATGGTGTGCCGATCTATGAGGCATTTGGCCTGCCTGCAGAGAAAACATCTCTCCAATGTGGAGAATCTGCGCAGACTCCTGTAACGTCTCCTTAAATCTTTGCGGTAGAATCAGCCTGCCATGTCAGCAGACATCCAAAACCATCAGAGGCGGTTAATTACAGTCGTTGCCATCCTGGTCCTTCTGTTTCTCCTGCTCCTCGGGGCAATTCTTCAATCGATTCAGCATGTCGATCAGGATCGGCAGATCGGTCACCGGACTCCGGCGGCCAGGCTGGCCTATTGCGCTCCGCAGGATAATACCCATTTATGCATTGTTTCCTTCGGCCAGATCGTGGGCGGAGATTTACTGATCAATTTCCAGGTTCCACGCCTGCTTTACCCGGATTTCACTTTGGTCATCAATCGCTTTGGCGCGCAGAGCTCCTACAAATGTGAAAGAGTAAAAGGATTAAGCATCGGGGTGACATGTACCGGCGCCTCCCAGGTTCCCGGGGAGATCTTGCAGTTCAAAGTCATTTCCAAGGTTGACGGCAGTTTGCTGGCCGAGGGGAAATTCTCGATCATCGGCATTGCCCTTTCCACACCCGAGATCCTGACCACCGGGACAGCAGGGACACCCACCACCCCGGAAGCATCCGAAACCCCGTCGGAATTGTTCCCGACACCTGGATCCTCCACTCCTGCATCTGGGATTGCGACTCCCACTCCCACCTCCAACCCTTCCTATCCCAATCCCACCACTTATCCATGAGCAATCCGGCAAGTGCGATACTGGATGGCCTGTCAGTGGCAGGCATACACGGGCGTCTGCTCGTAATTGTGCTGGTCCTCCTGTTGACCAGCCTGGCACTTCTGATCTCCGTACTGCGAAGAATTTTTGAGGATCTCTTTTCGGGCGAGGAATATCTTTCTCTGGGACTGGCCGGATGGTTGCTGCCTGCCTCGCTCATTTCCCTGTTCTGGTATGCGGAGAAGAGAGTTGTACCGTCACAGATCGGCAGTCTGCTTCTCGTGATCGTTCTGATCGTCTGCCTGGCCCTGGCTGTCCGGCGTCTCCGACCGATGGCGGAGTCATCGCGGGCCGTGACAGTATCCCTAGCCCTGCTGGCAGCGCTCTTCATCGTTCTGCGCCTGGCCTTTGTTTCGAAGGTCGTTTTTCCCCAGTATTTCGACTCGGCCCAGCACTACCGGTTTATTCATGAGATTCTCGCAAGAGCGGAAAATACGAGCACAGGAGCCGGTTCACCGGAAGGGTATTACCATCTGGGATTCCATTTCCTCGCAGCGTTCATCACCTTCCTCACGGGGGCAGAGATCGCAGATACCATGCTGGTCCTGGGACAGGTAATCCTGGCGCTGATCCCGTTTTCGGCCTTTTTCATCGTCCGGCATGGAACCAAATCCAACAGCGCCGGTTTTCTGGCCCTGGCCCTGGCAGCGTTTGGCTGGTACATGCCCGCCCATGCCATGGACTGGGGGAAGTATCCCGCCCTGGCCAGCCTGGCGCTGATTCCCTTTGTCGTCAGCCTGGCATATCTTTCCATTCAAAACAGAAAGGTCCTTCCGGGCAGGAGATCTCTGGGGTTAAATCTTGTCCTCCTGGTCGCAGTCGTTGTCTCTGTATTTTTTCACAGCAGGTCGTTGGTCGTTTATGCTCTGCTGGTCGTCGCCTGGCTGGTTACGCTCGTCTTCGACAGGCTGGGAAAGAGATCACGGCTTGTGCTGGCAGGTCTTGCGCTTCTGATCCTGACCGGTGAGATTCTGTTTATCCGAACCCAGGGAGTATTTGGCCCGCTCCTTGACGCGTATGGCAGCAATGCAATGCTGATCACTGTTCCTGTGCTGGTTCTTGAAGTATTTGCCTGGCGCCCCTACCCGCGTCTGGTGTACTTCTGCGTGGCTGCCATGGCACTGGTCCTTGCCAGCCTGTTTATCCCACTCGGTGACCTGATCCCCGGCTATGCCGGTACAACTCCGCTCGACAGGCCTTATGTGCAGATGATCCTGTACCTGCCACTGACCGTGCTTGCCGGATATGGACTGGCGGCCCTGGAACAAATGCTGGAAGGCAAAAAGCTTGCCTGGAGGAACAAAGAGTGGAAGCTGGGCGGGCTGATTGGCAGTCTCCTCATTCTGCTGGTGGGACTCCATGCCTGGTTCCGATACGATCTTTATCCATCCGATTGCTGTACGATCGTCAGCCAGGATGACCTGGTGGCGATCCACTGGCTGGACAAAAACATACCGGAGGACGCGTTCATCCTTACATCCTCCACCGACCTGAAGGTGCTGCCTACCGACCAATACCAGGGCAGTGCAGGTGGTGACGCCGGCACATGGATCACCCCGCTCACCGGTCGACCGGTCGCCTACCTGCCATACAACACCGATTTCAGCCAGCAGCAGACCATCGATTTCCTGTGCCAGCAAAAGTTTAAGTTTATGTATGTGGGAAAAACCGGCTGGTTCTTCAACGAGGCAGGGATGAACGCGCAACCGGCCGCTTTCCGACTTCTGCTGGATCTGCCCAAGGCCAGGGTGTACGAAGTTACCGGCTGCAAATAGATATTCCCCGTTCCAAATTCCTTTGCTCGACTTGAAGGACTGAATACGGATTCACCATACACCCGGAATCAGCGCCTTTCTTTCCTGCGGATATGACTGGAAATGCTCATGGTACCACTTGTGGTGGGCGCGGGCGCGCGGCGCCAGGTTGGCAAAGGTCCATAAGGCGAAGGCCAGGCCGGGCAGGGAGAGGGTGGCGATCGCCCAGCCGGTCCATTCGACGATCTCGCCGAAATAATTGGGGCAGGAGATATACCGGTACATTCCCCCGTATGGGACTTTATAGTCGAGCTCTCCCTCCCTGCGCAGGTGATGCAGGATGCCGTCTGCCTGGCGGTTAATGATGAAGCCAGCAGTGAACAGGAGAAAGCCGAGGATGAATTGGGGGGAGGCCAGCCAGTCCAGCTGGTAGCGCTCGCCGCTTCGATTGAAGAGATAACTGCCGTTGAGATAGGCATTGACCAGATTAAAGGCTGCACCCATCAGGGAGACGACCACCGGCATCGGCTTGCGTTTATCACGCAGGCTGAAGGGATAGATAAAGGCGCGGTGAATGTAATGGGCCTCCCACATCAGCAAAAAGATCACCTGCGTGAGCGTGCGCGGCGCCCCACCGATAATGAACAAGGCCAGCATGACTACTGCCGAGACGGATTCCATCAATAGCCACCCCAGCCAGGTGGGGAGTTGAGGTCCCCATCCACGGCGGGTGTAGCGGCCGTAGGGAGCAGAGATAAAGAACAGGACGATGAATACGGCGGCTGCCGTGATCAGGCTGCCCGCCAGAAGGATCCAGTGAAAAAGGTCATTTCCCATTCAGTCTCCCATACCTGGCGAACCATGCCAGGCTGTCGGTTAGCGTCTCAGCAAACGGGCGGGAGGCATATCCCAGGTCGCGCGCAGCGCGGGCATGACTGACCAGCCGGTTGGAGCGCAGCGCATGGAGCATGGCGCTCGTGTATAACGGCTGCGAGCCTCTCAGCGTGGCCAGTTTTTCCATGATGGGCAGGCCCAGCTCTGCCAGCCGCAGAGGCAGGACAAGTCGCGGCGCCCGCGTACCGCTGATCTGCGCCGCCATCACCGCCACATCGTGGATGGACAGCCAGTGACCCGAAAGGATGTAGCAGCTGCCCGTTTCAGCGACCTCCGCAGCGCGGATCGCCCCGGCTGCCACATCCCGTGCATCCACCCAGTCGTAGCCGCCGGTCGTCAAAACAGGCAGACCGCCGCGCTGCATGAGTTGCAGAGCCTCCCCTATATAGGAGGGACGAAAATCATACGGCCCCAGGATGGCAGACGGCAAAATTACGACCGCGTCCAGGCCGCGCTCGATTCCCCTGCGGACCTCGGTCTCGGCCAGCGCCTTCGAGCGGTCATACGGAGGCAGGGAGGAGTCCGTGACCAGCGGCCGGTCCTCGTCGAGAGGCTGGTCAAACGGGTCGGGCCGCCGCGAGTGCACGGAGCCGAAGTACATCATCCGCTTCACGCCGCTGCGCAGGCAGGCATCGATCACATTACACGTCCCGGTGACATTGGTCCGCTGCACTTCCTCCCGGTTATCGTTACGCAGCGAGATCAGACCGGCCAGGTGATAGACAACATCCACCCCGGCGAAGGCGCGGCCCAGGGACACAGGATCCGCCAGATCGACGCGAGCGATCTCCAGGTCCAGGCCGGATACCGCTCGTTCATCCTGGTGCACCAGGGCGCGCACGTCCATACCTCGCGCTAACAGCTCGCGCACCAGGTTCGCGCCAAGAAGTCCCGAAGCTCCGGTAACGGCAATCATTAACAGTGACAATTCAAACACTGGCAAAGGGCACTCGTTCCGCACCGGGCGGCTGTAATACTTTCATAATCTCTCCTGCATACTTATGTAATTTCCTGCCTGTACACTGTTGAAAGATGGAAATCCCATCTGAAACCTTATCCAACAGGAGAGAACCCATGAAACGAAGATTGAGTGTAATGGTTGTTGTCGTCGTCATCGCATTGATGTCCGTCATCCCTGCCTTTGCCAACCGCGGCGACGGGGCGCTGGGCGTGATCTACGTCAGGAGCCAGGGGCTGTATTACGATACCTTCGTCACAAACGAGACTTTGCCCATGCAGGGACAGTTCCAGAAACTTGAAAACCATGTGACCGATTACGGCCCCGGCGACCCGGGCTACCTGGGCGGCCGCTGGTGGGTCGATCTGAATGGCAACAATATTATGGATGCCGGCGACCTGTTCTTCCACTGCCCCCTGCTTGGACCCGGGCGCACCACCCCGTAGGGAGGAACGTCCTGAAGCTGGAATAAAGCGTCCCGAAGGCTTTCCCGCCCGGATCGGAACATCCGGGCGAAGAACCTTCGGGACGATCTCCTTTTAAGGGAACATTTTCACTCCCACCACGTCTAACATCCAGAGACAAGGAGAGAAGAATGAAACCCTTTAAATCTATTTTATTGTCCGTGATCCTGATCGCAGTGCTGAGCGCCTGCGGATCCCAGGCCCAGGCGGCGCCGGCCCCCTTGAAGTTCGATAATCCCTATGCGCCCCAGCCAGGCGACAGCGACCTGATGGCCGGCGATATCAAGGTCGATTCCGCCTCGGTATTCCTGGCCGAGTCCCAGCCGCCGCAGGTCATGGTCCAGATCAACTATTTCCAGCCAACCCCCTGTTACCAGCTGCGTGTGGAAGCCAGCGGACCTGACGCCAAGAACCAGATCAACCTGAAGGCCTATGCAGTTGCCGAAAAGGACAAACCCTGCACTTTGATGGCTTTAGCCACCCCACTGCAGGCCAGCCTCAACCTGGGCAGCCTGCCCAAGGGACATTACACCATCCTGCTGAACGGTGACCAGATCGGCGCGGTCGAAATCTAAGCGCAGCATTCCATTGACAAGAAAAATGACTCCGGGTTTCCCGGAGTTTTTGATTACCGATTTTTTCCACCTGTGACTCCTCTCAGACGTATAATCCGTTTCTGAAAGGATATTCCCATGCCATTGATCCATGCGTCCATTGCACCTCATGCGGGCGATTTGATCCCGGAAACGGTTCCTGACCAGAACAACGTCAAGCAAACCCGGCAGGCCATGCAGGAGATGGGCAGGCGTCTCCAGGCTTTGCACCCGGAAGTGATCGTCATCGCCAACCCACACGGGTTCCGCGTGCAAAACGCGATGAGCATATCCATCGCGGAACGTGCCGCGGCAGACTGGTCCCCTCATATAAAGCTCGACTTCGAAATGGATCCGGCTCTGGCCAGCAAGATCGCCGACCGGGCCGAGGAAATGAGCGTGCCGGTCGTCCGCTACCTCTACGGCTCCAGCAGCGGACCGGAATGTTTTATACCGCTCGACTGGGGGGCGGTCGTTCCTCTTTACTTTATGGGTCATCGTTTTATCCCCAAGCCGAAGCTCGTTCACCTCAGTCCCATGCGGCTGCTGCCTTTCGCAACCCATTACGAGTTTGGTCGTGCCATCGGTAGCGTGCTCAAAGAGTCGGACCAGCGGATCGCCTTCATTGCCAGTGCAGACCAGGGACACGCTCACAACACCGACGGGCCTTACGGCTTCGACCCGGCCGCGGCACAGTATGATGCATGGATGCAGGAAGTCGTTCGCTCGGGAAATCTGGATGCTTTGCTCTCCGCCGATCCCGACCTCGTGGAGAACGGCAAGCCCGACAGCCTGTGGCCCACCCTGGTCCTGGCTGGAGTGCTCAAGGAAAACCCAATGATCGCCCGGCTGTTGTCGTACGAGATCAATGTATATTTTGGAATACTGTGCGCCGAGTTCCTTGCCCGTTAAAATCAATTCCTTCTTCCCGGAAATATGAAATGCGCTCCTGGGAGAGCGCATTTCATATTTCCAATTCACGTATGGTTATTGCTGTCTCAGCGGCGGCATTGGGAGGGGAATATTGAAGGTGGTGGCTGCCGTACCCATGCCCAGCTCACAGGTATTGGGCGGGATGGTAGCTGTATAGCCCTTCCGTGAGGATGGATATTCCGCCGCCCAGAACATGAAGCCAAGCATGCCGCTGGTCGTGCCGGCTCCCTTGGGCGCCACCGTCTGGACGTAATTCGCATCGGCCATCTGCTCGGAGGAGGCGAAGTTGTTGCAGTTGGCGATGTTCCCCTTTAAATAAAGGCCGCCTGTGAACTTGGCCGGCGCCAGGGGCGGGACCGGTGGGGCATACTGTGGCTTGCCGTCGATATGCTCCTGCCAGTCGGTTGGCGTCCCGGAGGATGTGCCCCCGACCATGGCATTGGCGTAGTCCAGGACGGGATTGGTGGTTGTAAGCCAATTGGCAGTGGCATAGCGGTTGAGATCGATCAGCCAGCGGTCGCCGGCGCCTACATCGATGGTCAGACGGGCGGCATGGTTGCTGCCTGTCGCGTCGTAGGGCAGTTGGGAACGATAGGCAGTGATGAAGGACTGCAGCCC
>JBLMZU010000596.1:0-11573 GCA_050258995.1 Bacteroidota bacterium | reverse complement strand
GAGAACCAGCATGAGCAATAGTGCAAACAGCTTCTTTTTCATTTCTTGACTTCTCCTTGATAGTCGCTGAACAAAAGCAGTCATGTTGCGTGATCGCACTTACTTATCGATGCAAGCGTTGATATTTCGAATTGTTTCGGCGCGACACGGTTTCCGCGATCTTGTTTTTGGTCCTGCCACCTCCTTGCACCGGGATACTGCATATGCTCCCTGTCGTTCATTCTTGGCCGATGAGCGACCATGCTCTGCAAATCCTCGGTGTTCGCTGTGTAAGTTCAATCCTCCAAATATTTAGTATCCACTTACATCCTGGGCGAGCCCGTACAGGACGAGCTCGGAGACGCATGCGCCTTTTGTAAGCGCACAGGTCTGGTAGACCATGTCAGCGAAATGCTCGGGACGTACCGCCAGCTCCTCATCCCACTCGAACTTGTTGACGCCTGCTGCCGCTGACTGGAAGCCCGTGTTCGATCCACCGGGCACAAGCAGCATGACAGCGATGCCATGGGGACGTAATTCCGTATACAGGCACCTGGTGAAGGCATTGACCGCGGCCTTGGCCGCAGAGTACACCGACCAGCCCGGCCACGAGCGGCGATCGCAGGCACTGGAGACGTTGATGATCTTGCCGAAGCCCTGCTTCTTGAACTGCGGCGTGAAGGTGCGGCAGCTCATGATGGCGCTGGTCAGGTTCAGGTCCAGGATGCGTCGATTGATCTCATCGTCCATTTCCTCGATGGGTGCCACCTTGAGGGCGCCGCCGGCATAATTGATGAGAAAATCCACTCTGCCAAAGTTATCGAGTGTTTCCTTGTATGCCTGCTCAAATGTTTCACGACGGGTCACGTCGCCAGGCAGGGCAATTACCTTGGACCCGGCGGCCCGGCAGTTCTCGGCGGTACATTCGAGAGCCTGCGCGTTGTAGTCGATCAGTACGAGATTCACTTGATCGATCCGGGCAAACAACTCGGCTGTGGCTTTTCCAAACCCGGAGCCGACCCCTGTAATGACTGCTGTTTTTCCTTTTAATGATTCGGCCATGTTCCTGCCTCCTTCTTTCGTGATTATTGGGTTGCTTTCGATTGCAACTGGGTCAGCAACTTGCCCAGTTCCTGGTCATCGATTTCGTAACAGTGTTCCGACCCCGGAAACTGTCCCCTTTCCACTTCCGTGCGGAACTGTGTCATCGCGGTCACAATGATCTGTGTCAGGTCCAGGTACACCTTGAGGAAGCGTGGTGACATCTCCTTGAACATGCCCAGCATGTCCTGTGTGACCAGGGCCTGGCCATCACACGCAGGGCCGGCGCCAATGCCAATGGTTGGAATATCCAGGCTGCGGGTGATGATCTGCCCGATGCGGTCCGGGATACACTCCAGGATCAAAGCAAAGGCACCTGCGTTCGCCAGCGCCACAGCATCGGCCACGGCTGCGGCGGCGCTGGCAGCCGTCCGGCCCTGGATCTGGATCGTTCCCGTGCGGACGATCTTCTGTTTGGTGATCCCCAGATGCCCCATCACCGGTACGCCCGCATGGATCAACGCCTTCAGCTTGGGCGCGTCGGAGGCGGCTGCTTCCATATGGACCGCATCGGCGTGACCTTCCTTCATCAGGCGAACGCCCGTGGCAACTGCCTGCTCGACGGTCTCGTAGGTTCCAAAGGGCATGGTTGTCACGACCATCGCACTGCCCGCTCCACGCGCCACCGCCTGTGTGTGATAGATCATCTCATCCACGCTGACAGAAACCGCTTCCGGACGGCCCAGCCCCACTGTGCCAACAGCATCGCTGACCAGCACCATGTCCACCCCGGCATCATGGATGAATTTCGCCATCGGGAAATCATAGGCTGTCAGAAGGGTGATCTTCTCGCCGCTGCGCTTTTTACGCTGCAGCCGTGCGACTGTCATCTTGGCCGGCTCGCTCATCCCGGGCTGCCTTTACTTTGCCGCGCAGGGCAGGATTGATTCGAGTTCCACGTGCGGTCCCGGGATGATCCGGACGGAGACCACGTCGCCGACGCGGCCCGCCGCTTCCCGTCCCGCGGCCAGCGCGGTCTTGACCGAGCCCACATAACCGCGTACCATCACCGTTACATAGCCTCCGCCAATCTTGCGCTTGGCGAGCAGGGTTACGTTTGCGGCTTTCACCATCGCGTCGGCGGCTTCTATGCTTGCCACCAGCCCGCGGGTTTCGATCATCCCCAGGGCCTGAATTCCAATGACTTCCGCTGTATCTTGAGCCATGTCAACTGTCTCCTGATTAACTCTTTGTATATGTAGTCTTGCCGTTGTGCTGCAGGGAGTCGAGGATTGCCACGATCACTGCATCCACCGGGCGGTTGATATCTCCGGCTGCGACACGGGCCGAGCTGCCTTCCACGATCATGACCAATTCGCCTTCGCCCGCGCCCACCATATCGAGCGCCACGATCGGGAGCCCCTGTTCCTCGCCGGCTGAGTCGGCGGCGGATACGAGCAGACATTTGCCGCCTTCGAGTCGACGGTCTTTGACCGTGGCAATTGACATGCCTACTACCTTTGCGATCCGCATCCTAGCCTCCTTGCTTCTTCAGGGCACTTACCGCTTCCACCAGTTGATCCAGCACGGGACCGCCGTTTGCGGTGGTTCGAGCGTGGTTGGAACCGGCGGATAGCGGTCCATGCTGGCAGCCTTTCGGTTTGGCTGGCAGTGTCTCACTCTTTGCGGGCGCAACCGGCATTGTGGCCTTAATGGCAGGCGCCGCACCTGGCGTAACCAGGACGATCCCCAATTCCTCGGCCAGCTGACGGGCCGCATCGGTGAGTGCCACCCCTGGACCAACTTCCAGCTGCCGGACGCCGCTGGCTGCCATGTCCTCGATATCACTTCCCGTGTAGAATGTCCGCATGACTAGCTGCCTTTCGGCTTTCGACCGGGCAGGGACTCGATCGCCTTCACGGCCGCGTCACGCGCCTGGCGCACCTCGTCGTCTGTGCCGGAGAAGTACAGGCGTCCCGAGCGTCCGCGCGGGGTGTAGTTCACCAGCGTGATGTTGGCTGCCTTTTCTGCCTCGTTTGCTGCCAGGACGATGTATGCCGCCGGCAGCACTTCCAGCACACAAAGGGTCTGGCCGCGCAGGAGCAATCCTCCAAAAGAAGTCCGGTTGATCAGCTGTGCTTCGAACGGGTCCACATTCGAGATCAGGAGCGAAGAGAGAATCTCGGGCTTCAGCCGGTCTTCCTCCGTCAGCCCCAATGACTCCAGCGCACAGCGGCCCGCTTCCAGCACGGATTCCTGGTGGGCGGAGTGAATTTCCAGCGAGCCATACTCACGTTCCACTGCCAGCGCCCCGGCACGCACATTGGTGGTCTTGAGGGCGATATCCATGACTTTGTAGATGTCGGATGCCGGCGCGGTCTCGATATAGATTTCCGCCATGCCTTCCACCGGGATTTCGCCTTGCATGGTTTTGCCAGTCAGCGCCCCATATTGCGGCTGCATCTGGTCAATCAGCAGGTAGGTTCGGATTTGCATGGCCTACTCCTCCTGTGAGAGGGCTTCCGGATAAATGTACTGCACGCCCTTGGGGAGCAGGGGTTCGATCGCGGCCTGTGGACGGGCAATCACATGCACGGCCACCAGTTCCCCGGCGCGCTTTGCCGCCGCAGCGCCTGCATCCACTGCAGAGCGGACTGCACCGATCTCTCCCCGCACAAAGATTGTGGTGTAGCCCCCGCCGGCCTCTTCCTGCCCGGTAAGTGTGACATGCGCTGTTTTCAACATCGCATCAGCCGCTTCGATCGATGCCACCAGTCCCCTTGTTTCGACCATTCCCAGAGCTGTCATTTGCAAATTCGTGGTAGTCATTTTGGTTCAAACCTCCTAGGAAATTCCAAGTACTTGTTGCGCGGCTTTGATGCCCGCATTGATATCGACCGGGTGTCCCAAATTGCGCAGGGCGATCCCGGTACCATTCAATAAGTCAATGACGCGGTTGCGTGAAAGATCGCTGAACTTCGATGGATCGAGGAAAAATGAATTATCGTTGATGCGGCCAAACACCCCGTTCGCATTTACAGTCTGAGCGAGGCCGCGGACGATATCGTCAGATCGCAAATTTCCCGGGCATTGAATGTCTGTCTGTGTGCCCAGGCAAATGCGGCGGGGCGAATCGCAGCCGGGACAGCTGCGTCCATCGGCCATTAAAGAAAGTCCCATTTCGCTTATGCCCCAGCGGATGGCTTTTGCAGCCAGCTCAGGCAGTGCAGAAATGGGAGAGGGGTTGCGGGAGGGGGAAATATTTGTGGAAGAGTGTGACCACAGATCCGCCAGGGCCATCCGCATCTGGCGGGCGACGGCTCGAGGGTCCGCCGCCTCACGGATGTGACGTCCGCAGATCAGCACGGACACCGGCAGGTCGGCGAAGAAGGGCAGCAGATCGATGGTCATTCCGCCGGTTATTGTGGTCTTGTAGCCCATCTCGATCAGCTGGCGGATGATGTCCTTGTCTTCCTCTCCCCATTCGCGGCCGGCGGATTGGGCATCCCACTCACGATGGTAAACAATCCGGTCCACGCCGATCCGCCGCCACTCGGTGGCTCTCGCCAGGATATCGCGGACCCCTGTCAGCTCCATCAGCATTTCCTTGCCCCTCTTGCGGGCCACGGCGAGCGCCTGTTCCACGGTAGGCATCGCCGCGCCGCCGATCACTGTCAGCATGTCGGCACCGGCATCAAAGGCCATGGTTGCTTCGAGTCCGCCAACATCCGGGGTTTTGAAGTCGGCTAAAATGAGTTTGTCGGGACAAATCTCCCGCATTGCCCGGATAGCTTCAAGCCCGGCCGCTTTGCAGAGCGGTGTACCAATCTCGATAATATCCACTTCAGGAGCAACCAGGGTTGCCATTGCCAGCGCTTTGGGTAGAGAGGTGTAATCCATGGCAATTTGGAGCAGAGGTGTGGGCATAAGTGCGCCTCGATTCTGGCCTATTTTGGGACCATTTGTAATTTTTTCGCAAATTGTGCTAAATTGAAATATTTTTCACTGCATGAAAATAATATCAAAATCACACATCCATGTCAACTATTTTTCGCCATCAGGGATGGTTGTAATGTGACTAAAGGAAGAATGTAATAGGAGCAAGCCTCCCCTATTGGACAGCGTTATAAAAGCAGGATGTTGGAAAAGTAAATGAAAAACGCGCCTTGTGAGCGCGTCTTAACGGGCAAGTTCAGTAGTTGGCATCTCCCCCATACTTCCATGATTTCTATATAGTATGCCTGCTCAGGCAGTTGTTAGGAAAATACCGTCTTGCTTGGCCATTTAATCCACCTGCAGAACAACATTTCCGATAACTCCGCCCTGTTCGACCAGCTCATGGGCCTTGGCAATTTGAGCGAGTGGCAGGCGGACTGCAATATTATGGAGCAGGCGATTTTCTTCCAATAGCTTGGTTAGATCGGCAATGGCGGACTCACGCACAGTAAAGTCTAGGTTGTATACGATGAAGAAATACAGATGAAGGCCCTTGCGGATGGCTGCCGAAAAGGGGATGCCAATTTCCGGCGCGCCGCTCCCGTAGACGATCACTTCACCGTCTGGCCGCAGGATTGATAGATCCGTTCCCATGTTGGCGGCCAGGTCGACTTCCACAATTCGATCAATACCTTTTCCGTGAGTGACATCCGGGATGGCGGAGGGAAGATCGTCAGTTCTGTAATTGAGAACAACGTCTGCCCCCGCCTCGCGAGCCAGCGCAGCCTTTTCTGGACCACTCACGGTCGCAATGATTTGACGGGCCCCCTTTATCCTTGCGAGTTGAATGGCATAGTGACCCACTGCCCCTGCCCCCCCGGCTACCAGGACACTCCTGCCTGCCACGCCTCCATCCGCCGTCACTGCATGATAGGCGGTCAGGGCAGGGATGCCAAGACAGGCTCCGGCAGCAAGGTCGGTATTGGGTGGCAGTGGTACAGCCTGCTCGGATGGCAGAACCACATACTCTGCAGCTGTCCCAAAGGGACGCATCCAGGCGGCGTTCCACACCCAGACCCGCTCGCCGATCCTTCCAGACGAAACGTCCGGTCCAACCTGATCGATCAGACCGGCGCCATCGCTGTGAGGAATAATCCGTGGAAATGGCATCGGCACGCTTGCAGGACGGGCGCGCGACTTGACGTCAGATGGGTTCACGCCAGACCAGGTGATCTTCACCCGAACTTCCCCGGGCCCGGCAACTGGAGTAGGTAGCTCGACAATGAATAGAACCTCGCTGGCAGGGCCGGTACTTTCATAAAAGGCTGCTTGCATGTATCCTCCAGGACTGTATTTCCATAAACGAGAGACCTTCGAACGATCATTATACAGACTCAAGCAGGAATAACAACAACCTTGCGGGATCGGATCGACATTCATTAAGAGTATCGAGACCTTTTCCATTACATGATTCGCCTGAGTTGGAATGGGAGACAAAACTTGGAATATACACAAATGGGAAGGACCGGACTGACAGTTTCGCGCCTGTGCCTGGGAACGATGAACTTTGGGTTTCAGACGACAGAGGCGGATGCTGTCGCAATCATGGATAAGGCTCTGGAATCGGGCATCAATTTCATCGATACAGCGAACGTCTATGGCCGGCAGAGGAGGAAGGGTTTTTCCGAGCAGGGTGGAGGCCGGCGCGAAAAGACCATCATTGCCACCAAGGTCTTTAACATTATGGGAAACTGGCCGAATCAATCGCGCCTTTCTGCATTGCATATCCGGCAGGCCTGTGAAGCATCCCTCAGGCGCCTGCAGACCGATCATATTGACCTGTACCCAATGCATCACGTGTACAGGCTCGTCACCTGGGAGGAGGTTTACCAGGAAATGGAAACCCTTGTGCAACAGGGGAAAGTGTTATATATCGGCTCCTCCAATTTCGCCGGCTGGCATATTGCCAAGGCACAGGATGCGGCGAAGGAGCGGTCCTTTTTAGGGTTGGTGAGTGAACAAAGCCTGTATAACCTCAGGGATCGCATGATCGAACTGGAAGTTTTACCTGCCTGTAAGGATTATGGGATGGGTGTGCTTACAGGGAGTCCACTGGCAGGAGGATGGCTGGGTGGTGTGCTGCAGAAGGGAAGAGACGGGCGCCGTGCTGATGAAAACTTACAAAAAGACATATTATTGGTCGGCGCACAGCCGGGCAGCTCACGGAAAGTTTGCGCGCTCGTTATTAAATTAGGCGAGCAGGAGATGATGAAACTCAATGAGATCTGGCCAGGGCCGGGCGGCGAGGCGCCTGAAGCGTATGCCTGGTAGCCCAGGGGAATCCGCCAGTTAGGCCGGGAGAGAGCAAACTGCGCCTTAAGAAATAAGCCCGGCAATACCCCGGGCTTATGAAACCTGATTCCATCAATTGATCTGTACCTCCCCATTCGCCATGCCTGATTGTTTCATCAACCATACATACCCATCCTCCAGGCCAGGCTGCGTATGCAGGGCGGCCTGGTAACCTTCTGCACTCGTACCGACCAGGCGATACTGTATTCCTTCTGCCAGGTGAAGCATGGATACGACGGTCAGATCGTGATCCGGCTTTTCCAGGCCGGGCAGAGTCAACGTCCACACATGGCCTTCGGCTGCACCTAACATTTCCGTGGGGCTGCCGCGGAACAGGATACAGCCTTTGGACAGGATGGCCAGGTCCCTGCATGTTTGTCCAATATCCTCGACGATATGTGTGGAGAGTATGACGACCCGGTCTGTGGCGAGTTTTACCAGCAGATTGCGGAAGCGGATCCGCTCCTCCGGATCGAGACCCGCGGTGGGCTCATCCACGATGAGCAACTTTGGATCGTTGACCAGCGCCTGCGCAATCCCAACCCGTCGCTTCATACCGCCTGAGAAGCCTTTGATCTTAAGGTTGGATGCATCGCGCAAACCGACCATCTCCAGTACTTCCTCCACGCGGCGGCTGCGGCCGCGAGGATCATCCATGCCTTTGAGGATTGCCATGTAATCCACAAATTGCCTCGCGGTCAGATCGGTGTACATGCCGAGCTCCTGTGGCAGATACCCAAGCATGGATTTGACTGCCTGCTTTCCGGCCTCTGTTGTCAGATCATACCCGTTTACGCGGAGCGTTCCATTCGTTGGATTTACGATGCCTGCCAGGATGCGCATGAGTGTGGTCTTGCCGGCGCCGTTGGGACCCAGCAGGCCAAACATGCCGGAAGGGATTTGCAGATCGACGCCGTTCAGGGCCATGACGCTTTTCGGACCAACGCCAAACGTTTTCTTAAGGCCAGTGATTTCAATCATGAGAGAATCCTTCTGTATTCTTTATTGTGATCCATGATGGATCAGATATATCTTTCCTGTCGGCGAAGCAGGCTCCAGGCAGCGACCAGGAATATGATGGAAAGTGCCAGGAGCGAGACCTGATTGGCCGTCAGGTCCGGGTGGTCCGGCATGAGAGAGCCCATAAAGATCAGGAAATACTTGCCGGCATTCCCGGCGAACCAGCCACGTGCGACAAGCTGCACGAGCCAGACCATGCCCACCAGAACGGCACCAATGATCGCCTGTGTAGCCAGTAATGCTGATGCACATCCAAATGTCAACAAAGCAAGCGTGGGAAGCAGCCAGGCGAGCTGCATGTTGGCCCAGCCTCCGAAGATGGAAAAATCTGTGTTCATGACCAACGCAAAGATCTGATAACTGAGCGCGGAAACCACCAGTACAAGAAAGGTGGGAGCAAGGCGCTCCAGCATGGTCTGTGCAGCAGAGATGGGAGTTGCGAAGCGCAGTTCCAGGGCGGGATCGTCGAGGATGGCATAGGCGGCCATAATTCCACCCAGCAGGGGGAGAACCGCACCCAGATAGGAACGCGTGGTGTCGGTCATGTATTCCGGTCCACGGATCAGACCGATGATGATGAACAGCATCCAAAAGGCGAGTGGCAGCCACAGCTGGTCAAAGCGCGAAGTGAGCAGGGTGTAATGCAGGGAAAAGCGTTTCATGGGATTTCCTAGGCGCGGCGTTCCTGCCAGGACAGATAACGATCGAGGCTGAACAGGATGATGCCAATACAAAGCATGAGCACGAACAGATTGAGAACGGCTTGCGGTGGTGTAAAACCATAGGTGACTTTATGCGTCGAATCCATGTACATGCCAAAGTACGCCTGGAGCGGATACTGGCCGACCGCGTTCAGCACCGTATCGCTGATGGTCGGGAATGCCTTTGGGCTCAGCAGGTTACCCCAGAACCAATAACCCGTAAACAGTATCTGATAGATGCGGACGGGAATGACCATTGGAATGGCCAGTGAGAAGGCGACGACAAACGCATGCGAAGGGATAGCGATGGACAGAAACGCCTGCAGGAGCGGGTAGATAAAACTAACCGGTGCAAGGCCCCGGCCGATCAATGCCATGCCGGTCAGGATCACGAGCAAAAACATGGGAGTCAATACGGAGAGCAGTACGCCGAGATATTTCGAAAGGATATAGACCGGCATGGACAACGAAGTACTGCGCTGCAGCTCTCGGACGCCCATGCGCATGTCCCGCTGCATTCGATCCGCAGAAAGAATCCCTGCAAGCAGGGGCAGGAAGATGTTGAAAATGAACACGGTATGCCCTGCCTCCAACCAGATCTGATCCGGACGGATGATGTCATCTGCGCCATCCATGGATGGAGTCAGGATGGAGATGATATAGAACAGGGAAAGCAGTAGATAGGCGATCCAAAAGCCGGGGCGGCGAATGGACATGTTGTATTCATGGCGCCCAACGCCCAGAAATTGAGACACAATGTTTTCTCCAGGAAGTGGAATAATTCCGGATGGAATTTGAGAAACTCAGATCAGTCTGCCAGCCGAAAGGCAGGCCGGTTTGTAGACAACAAGGCAATGACAAATAGCGGGATGGACAGCAGCAGCATGAACAGGGGACTGTGCCAGAACTGTTGATAGGCGGAGATCAGCGATGACCAGGCAGGTGACAGGACCCATGTGCCGACTGCTTTATAGGGGATGTATTGTGCCACCCAGAGAATGTAGGTGATGATGATCGCATTGCCGGTTCCCATCCAAAGTGAGAGCAGCAAGGCCAGGGCAGAGAGGAACGCCATGGGCGCCAGCCAGCCGAAGATCAGGAGGCCGAGCACATCCGGCGGGATAAAGAAAAGCAAGAGGAATGCCGTCCCCAGGACGAGCAGCAGGTTATAGGCCGAGATGAGACTCACGCGCGCCAGCAACACTTTCCAGGGGGAAGTGGATGTGGACAGGATCAGCTCATAGGCGGGGTCCTGTTCGGTGCCGAACAGGACCGTGAAACTGGCCGCCGCCACCATCGGGGCGATGAAATACATGAATTCAACGTGTTTGGAGAGCAGTGCCACAATCACACCCAGCGCCATCACCGCAGCCGTGGCAGGGAACATCTCCCGCTGGACGAGAAATGCCTGGGCCCGCAGCAGCTGTCCGGCACGGTGAAATACCTGGGCCGGTTTTGATGGCCTGTGAATCGCATCCAGGGCGGAATCGGACAGATGCAGAGGAGCAGACGCGGTGGAGGCGGAAATTACAATCTCATCTGAGACGGCCATCCAAATTTTGAGATCCTCCTGGCAATCGGTACAGCCTGCAAGATGAGCCTCAAATTCGGCCCGTTCGGACCCCTCCAGCTGACCGGCCGCATACAAGACAAGTTGTTCTTCGTGGTTCATCGCTGCTTTTCCTCCGTACGGGCAAGCACACCCCGCAAATGGTGACGCGCGTAGCTCAGGCGGCTCTTGACCGTACCGATCGGACACTCCAGGACTTCAGCGACCTCGCTGAGTGAAAGTCCCTGATAAAAAGCAAGCTCGAGAACTGCACGATGTTCGGAAGAGAGACTTTGCAGCCCCTCGCGTACCCACCGCTTCATCTCCTGACCCTGGGCCAGCTCCTCCGGGGATGGCTGGCGATCGGGGACGGTTTCCTCTGTTCCCCGGTCGAGATCGGGTGGCCTGTTACGGATGGCGTTCATTGCCGTATGGTGGACAATGCCCAGCAGCCACGCGATCGGCCGTCCCTCGCCGCGAAAGGTTTGCACGGAACGCCAGGCGGTGATGAGCGTATTCTGAGTGACGTCCTCGGCAGTGGCAGGATCATTCGTGAGACGCAGGGCAAAAGAATATAGACGCTGGCCATACCGTGCGTACAGGTCGCACACGGCGTCATCGTCGCCTGCTTTCATACGGCGGATCAAATCAAGGTCATCACCGGGTTGTGTCATCGAAGAATGCGGGGCCGTTCCTGTTGTCCAGGAAACCAGGGATCGGGCAGGGGTTGCTGTTTGCATTGTATCCGTTTCTCAATACTATGTACCAGCCCGGGGGAAAAAGGTTCAAACCTGGTAAAGCCTGTTCTGGGAACGAAAGCGGATGTTTTCCCTGTTCCATTTTCAGCTGAAATTTTTGGCGGGGTAAAAAATGATAGGCTCTTAAGTGGAATCAAGGAGCTATGAGAATTGCGAGCAAGGAGTGAAGCAAAGCTTTTCCACGCCGGCGAATATTGTGGACGAATTCAAAGAAGCCCAAATAGCAGGGTAGTTTTT
>JBLMZU010000595.1:0-8696 GCA_050258995.1 Bacteroidota bacterium | reverse complement strand
CACAACTCCTCCCCAAACACGTTCAGAAACACATACCCAAGATACCCGGCCAGAAGCCACCAGTTGCCGGCCAGGGAAATGCCCATGAATGCTGTGGGCTGGATGTCGAACATCCGGAGCAGGGGCGCCGGCATGGGTGCAGCATGCTGGATCCAGACCGAGGAAAAGGTCAGAAAGCCGCGCATCAGGATCATAAAAAGGGACAGGCCGATCGCCCATAACCAGGTGGACGCTTTCATGGCTCCCAGGCGAAAGCGATCCCGGAATGCGCTCCATGCCCAGGGCCGTCCCTCCCGCCGGTAGGCCACACAGGAGGCCAGGAGCAGCAGACCGAGCGGGATTCCCAGGCAGATCAGGAAGTTGAAAAATAGCGGGATGCCTGCGCGGTCCAGGGCCGGTAAAAGGATATAAATGCTGAAGAGAAAGACCAGCCAGGGGACGCCAAAAAATCCCACCGACTGCCAGAATGACATGGGCAGGAGCTCGCTGCTTCTGCTCTGCCGGGACGCTGCTGCCAGTTCCATTGCAACCTCCTGAGATCTGCGAAGAAGATAGCCGCACCCAATCGCCCAGGTCCGCTGCCCATACGGGGGAGCGAACCGGACCTGCAGAGGATCCACCGCTATTATGGCACCTTTGCTTGCAGGAAGCTACTGTCGAAAGTCACCTGGCCCACAGCCAGCCACTCCACACCGGTACCGGGGCGGCGCAAAATGTTTATGACAAACGGCACATGGAAAAAAATAGAAAATAATTTATGATTTAAGAAATCGTCTGGTCTAGTCTTGCACTTGAGGGAATGCCAGGGATCCGGGGTTTCATCTTTTTGAGGAATTTCAGGTCTATCATCTCCATCAGGCATTTGGCAGGCATGGAACCACTTGGCAATCGTCGAAGTTATTGTGGCAGAGGTGGAAAATGTTCGGTTTCGTATTTCAAATATTTATTTTCCTGCTTGGTGTTATTGCTCTTTTGATTGCCGCCAATTTAGTGATAAACCGGGATCGGTGGAGGTGGGTGGCTCTTTCCCTGGTTATAGGATTAATATTTATCGTTACGTCGACACTTTTGGACCGTTCAAAATCCTATCAATGTAAATATGTGATTCCGGATCAGATCAAGATTGCCGGTCACGTTAGAGATAAATATAATGGCGCCTTTGTTAATAATTATATGGTCCTTTTATTTAGAGACAATGCGCAGGTCGCAAAGGCTGTGACTTTCCGCGGCAAATTCGATGGTGGCGGCAAGGATGAAGAAAACAATGGCTTTTTTGAGTTTGATATCCAAAACAAGGATCAATTAACCCGCTGTTCCATGGAAGGTGGCTTTCAGCAGACCAGTTCCAAACCAAATTTTCTAGGGTTCGGGAGTCTAAGGCCCTACCTCTGGCGCAACCTTGCCGATCTCGGATCCGGCGCAGCTTTCCACCTGACGAAAAACGGACAGGAACATAAATATACCCTCGTCGTGTCACCGGGCAGTGTGGCCACGTACCCGAAGGAAATAAATTTTTATCCCGCCTATCTCGACCCGGATGATAAGGTTGCCATCAACCTGCCCATCAAAACGTACACCCCGCCAGGAAATCAAACCAGGGAAACAGGATTTTTTGTCCAGGATTATCCGGAAGCAAACACACTCCTGGGACTGCATCAGGCCATACCGTTTAAAGTTCTGGATGCATGGGTAGCCAAGATTACATACCAGGAAACAATAGGTTCTGACGTATATGACGACGAGCTGATCGATATCGATAACTGTAAGAATACTTCATCCCAAAGCTTAACAGTTCCCAAGAGTATTACATACATACAGGAAGTCCAGTTCCAGGATACGCCGGACTCACGAAATTATGACCTGGCACTCGTTGCCTTAAAAGCTGCACCCTCCCTGGGCTTTAAGCATGGTCAACTATTTACAGAAGAGTACTCCATCCCTATTGATGTGCCTGCACAGGCCCATATGAAATACCAGGTTTTCTGGCGGGAACAATGGAAGGAAGGAGTAATTTTGGCAAACCAGGGAAACGCAAACCCGGTTTCGTTCCCCTACCGGGCAAGAAAGTACATGCTGCCCTACACCATGCCTTACCAGGTCGCCTGTCCGTAATGACCGGGTTTAAACCGCACCATATGAACCGCTTTCAAAACATTTATAATTGACGGCGACTCTTCCCCATTCCCTACACAGCTGCATTCCATCGTCCCATCCATCAACAGGTGAAGGACCGTGCTAGTTCCCCCTTGTTGGGCCATGCCTGTCCTTCGTGAGAGAAGGAGTGATTCCCAATGGCAGACAAAAAGCAAGGCGCGAGCGAAGAAAAATATCTTCACGGCTACAGTGAAGAACACCGGGCCTTTCTATCCAGCCGCACTGCCACACAGCAAGCGGCGTTTTTCCTGCCGTTCCTCAAGCCGGGCATGCGCCTGCTGGATTGCGGCTGCGGCATGGGAGCACTGACCACCAGCCTGGCGGAGTGGCTAGCACCCGGAGAAGTGATCGGCATCGACCGCGAGCCCAGCCAGGTGCAGGCAGCCCGTGCCTGGGCGGCGGAAAAGAGCGCTTCGAATGTCCGCTTTGAGGTCGGGAACATCTATGAGATTCCCTACCCGGACTCTTCCTTCGACGCTGCATTTGCCTTCACCGTCCTGGAGCATGTGCGCGAGCCGCTGCGGGCGCTACGGGAGATGCGACGGATTCTGAAACCGGGAGGCGTGGCGGGTATCCTGGATCCTGATTATGGGGCGATGCTCCAGACCCCTTCCACACCCGGCATCCAGGAATTGAATGGCTGGATGCAGCGCTTCAGCGAGGAAAATGCCAGCCCATACTATGCCCGTCACCAGCGACAGTATCTGCTCGAGGCGGGTTTTGCCCGTACCGAAGGGTTCGCCTTCGTCGTGGGGGGCGGCAATCCCCAGATGACGCCCTTGATGTATCGAATGGTCATGAAGCCCACCATTGAATCCTTGCGGCCCTGGATCGTCGAACAGGGCCTGGCAGATCAAGCCCGTATCGACACGCTGCTGGCGGAAGCCCTGGTCTGGTCGGAAAGGCCGGATGCCTTCTTTGCCCTGCTGCAGTGCGCGGCCGTTGCCTGGGCGCCGTAGAAGTCCTCCCCAAAGCAAATCTTTCGCTCTTGCGCCAGCCGGCTCACAAAAGCCATGGATCGAACGAGAGAATATGAACGGGTAAAGCGCCCGGTCTGCATTGACCGGCGGGGTGATCTTCACAAAAAGCTCATCTATTCTTCAAATCTCCCTGATACTGGGCAGCTATAATCCACTCATCCTTAGACATGGAGAAACCAAGTGAGTCGAAACATCCTTTATATTCTTGTGGCCGCCATCAGTGTTGCTGCGCTGGCGGCATGTGCACCATCAACGGCGGGCACCGGCGCTTCGAACAGCCAGGCCGTTACCGCCGCCCCAACGACCGCCGGCAGCGTAAGTTCCAATCCCACTACAACGTCATCGATCATCGTTGACACAGGAGCAGCCTCCGGTCTGGCCTGCAGCGCAGGGGCCACGTCTGCCAGCGTCACGCCCTCGCTGACCGAAGGCCCTTATTACAAATCGGGCTCACCGGAGCAGGCAAACCTGTACCAGGATGGCATGGCCGGCACCAAACTGGTCATTACCGGTTATGTCTACGATACGAACTGCAAACCGGTCGCCAATGCCTGGCTGGATTTCTGGCAGGCAGATGCCAACGGGAATTATGACAACAGCGGCTACACCCTGCGCGGGCACCAGTATACCGATGCCAACGGCCGCTTCCATTTGACCACGGTTGTCCCGGGCCTGTACCCCGGCCGCACCGAGCATATTCACGTCAAGGTACAGCCGCCAAACGGACAGATTCTCACCTCCCAGTTGTTTTTCCCTGGCGTCACGCAAAATGACTCGGACGGCATCTACAACGCCAGTCTGCTCCTCTCCCTCACTCAGACGAGCAAAGGACTGGAGGGACAATATAATTTTGTTGTGCCTGCCTCCTAGCTAAAAAGCCTTCCGGTCTATTTTATAGCGCGCCTCACACAGAGGCGCGCTTTCGTTTCCTCTTTTTCTCCTGCAATGGGTCTTCGACATTCCAGCCGCGCAACAGGAAAGCCCTTCTGTCGTGACTCCAGATAGAAGAATGGTATCCCGCGCCCAAGAGCAATCATTCCATGAGAACAGGACCCAGGGTCTTCGTTCTCCTGCCCTGTTTGCCAGGTTTCCCGGAATCGGACTGACGATGTTTGTATTCGGCTGCCTGGTCGTCGGCCTGCTGGCCTATCAGCTTCAGTCGAACAAAGCCTTCCTCGAATGGGATGGGACAGTTGCCCGGGCGTTTCGCGCCGCGCAGATCAACGCGCCCTGGACCTGGATGGAAAACATGCTGTTTGGCACCTTCCTGGGCAGGGAAGTTGTGTTCCTGATCGGGACAATCCTGGCATTTTACTTTGTCCATAAGCGTTTTTGGCGCGAGCTGGCGCTGGTCGTGATTGGCCTGGCGGGAGGTGCCTCGCTCGGATATGTTCTCAGCCTCCAGATCGACCGCCCGCGGCCCACGGATCACCTGGATGTTCTCATCCCTGCCGGTCCATCGTTTCCGAGCATACCCGCCCTGCTGGCGATCCTTTGCTACGGGCTGCTGGCCTACCTGCTCATCCCGCATCTCTCATCCCGTATTGGGAAGTGGTTGGTTCTCCTTGTGTGCATCCTGGCCATTGTGATGGTTGCCTTGAGCAGTCTTCTGTTCGGTACACATTATGCCAGCGACGTGATCGCCGGCCTGGTCCTCGGGCTGGCCTGGGCCGGGCTCGTGTTCCCACTGGTGGAAAGAAACTTTCCACTGGATCGAGCGCTCGGAAAATCGGAGCACCTGTCAAAGGTCCGCACACGACAGGGTCTGCAGGTACCTGGCTTGTTCAAGAGACGACTGGTCCCCGGGCTCATCTTGATCTTTCTGAGCAGCCTGCTCTTTGCCGCCGTGACCTATAACATCCTGGCGCAGGGACCCCTGGTGCAGCTCGATCAGACTGTATACAAGGACCTGTTTGCCACGGCCAGGGCGGCTCCGCCGGTCGTCCAGGACCTCATGCTGTTTGGATTCTTCATCGGGAAGCAGGCTGTCCAGCTGATCGTGCTGTCGTTGAGTCTCTATTTTCTCTGGCAGCGCGACTGGCTTGCGCTGGCGATCCTGCTGATCAGTACACAGGGCGGCGGGTTGATCAAGAATTTCGTCATGGACCAAGTCTCCCGTCCTCGACCGCCGGAACAGATGGGGCTGGTCATCACCACGCTGTCCTCCTTCCCAAGCGGGCACACACTGGGCACGATGATCGGCTACGGCTTTCTGGCGTATCTGCTGGTTCCCAAAATGCCTTCGGTCTTCTGGAAATGGATGCTGAGTGCCGGTTTCCTGCTGCTGATGCTGTTCGAAGGTTTGAGCCGGATTTTCTTCGGCAATCATTATCTGACTGATGTATTGGCCGGTTACCTCCTTGGCATCGCCTGGCTGGTCTTCGTGTGCATGCTCATGGAAAATATCTTTATGAGAAGTACAGGGGTAAAGGAATAAAGGCCTTCTCTCAGCGTCCGCTCAAAAACCATTATTTTCAATTAAAAGGGCAGGGACATTAGGGGTAATGTGATCGATGCTTTCTGATAAACCGGCGATTTGTCTCGTATTGATTGGGCGCGAGAACGATCTACAGATCCTGGACAGTTTGTTGCTGCAATCCTGCGCAAGGAACGGTCAGGTCGCGCTCATTACGGGCGAGGCGGGTATTGGAGAGTCGCGGCTCGTCAGGGAAGCCCGGGTACGGGTCCCGCAGGGCACCCTGGTCCTGGATTTGTTTCGAAACCTCCTTGTGACACAGTGACACATACCAGCGAGAAGATTGCCAGCACCTGCAGGCGGGCACCTCACATCTCAAGCTGAACCGGCGCCTGTATCCCTTTCAATTTCCCTACCCGCCTGCGTAGCTGGTCGAGTTTTGGCACACCTATTATGGCCCCACCCTGAAAGCCTTCGCCGCCCTGGACGCCGAAAAACAAGCCGCCCTGCAGCAGGACCTGGAAGCCCTGTGGACCGAGCATAACACCGCCACCGACGGCACCACGTTCGCGAGGCCGAATACCTGGAAGTGACCGCCATCCGGCAGTGAGCCGCGCGGTTGTTTTCCCTGGCATCGCATGGACCGGCAGGAACCCGGTCGGGCCGCCTGTCCGTTAATACGGCTGTGCGGGCTTTGTAGGAAACGCCGTGCCTGGACGCTCAAAGTTTCTTCTATTGCGAAAGCGCCCCTCCCACAGGGGCGCGCTTTCGATTTGGCATTTTTCTCCTTTTTGATGAATAGGGCACATCAAGATCATTGCCTGCCTCTTCACAGAGGCGAATCCCTACCCGGGCAGTGGAATGTCCCCTCTGGCCGGGCGTCTCATTATCTCCCATTCGTCGTTCTTATATTAAGGTCAACAAGGTATGCAACCCTTTAATTTAATTCCGGAGCGAGGATGGGGCGATCGCCTCCGGCGAATTCCAGAAAGAGATGTGAATGTCTTTAATCGTTTCTACAACAACCGGTTTCCCGGAGAATTACTATCCTCAAACCACGCTGCTCGAAGCGGCACAACAGGAGTGGAAGCTGGTGCGGCCCTCCATTGTGAAGCCCCTGGAGCAGTTCTATACCAACGTGAAAGTGAAGGGACGCCACCTAGCCTGGCCCGTCGAGCGCTATAAGGAACGGACGACGTTCGAGGAGCGCAATCGCGCCTATATCGAAACGGCGCTGGCGCTGGGCGAGCAGACGATCTGCGACCTGCTGGACCAGGTCGAGATGAGCCCGCAGGAGATCGATCAGCTGATCACCGTCTCCACCACGGGCATCGCCGTGCCATCCCTGGACGCGCGACTGATGAACCGCATCCCCTTCTCGCCGGGAATGAAGCGTTTGCCGCTGTTCGGGCTGGGCTGCATGGGCGGGGCAGCAGGCATTGCCCGTACGGCGGATTACCTGCAGGGACATCCAAAGGAGGCTGTGATCCTGTTCGTCGTCGAGCTATGCAGCCTGACCATCCAGCGCGATGACCTGTCGCTGGCGAACATCGTCGCCAGCGGTCTGTTCGGCGACGGTGCCGCGGCAGTTCTGATGGTGGGCGATGACCATCCCCTGGCACGAACCGGCCTGCCGCGCGTGATCGATTCGCAGTCGCAGTTCTTCCCAAAGACGGAGCATATCATGGGCTGGGATGTGACGAACAGCGGCTTTAAAGTGCTGCTCAGCGCCGACATTGCCGGGCTGGCGCGGGCGGAGGTCCGGCCCATCATGGAAGCCTTTCTCGGCAGGCACGGTCTGACCATCGCCGATGTCGGTCACTGGCTGGTACACCCGGGCGGTCCCAAAGTGATCGAAGCGCTGCAGGAGGGGCTGGACCTGCCGGATGAAGCCCTGGCCCTAAGCTGGGAGACCCTCGCGGAAGCAGGCAACATCTCGTCGGCCTCGGTCCTGCTGATCCTGGATAAGACTTTGAAGCGCCTGCAGCCCGCACGCGGCGAGTACGGCGTTCTGATGGCGATGGGACCGGCATTCAGTGCCGAGCTGGTGCTCGTGCAGTGGTGAAGCGGCTTTTGTTCGTGGGCTTTGTGGCAGCCCTGGGCCTGCAGCGCCTGTTCGAGCTGCGTCTGAGCCGGCACAACGACCGGCAAACCCTGCAACGGGGCGGGCGTGAGCACGCCCCCGGGACATACCGTTGGATCCTGGCACTGCACAGCGCCTGGTTCGCGGCCATGCTGCTGGAAGTCTTTGCCGGGAGGCGGAAGTTCCATCCCCGGCTGGCGGCCCTGGCTCTCGGTCTGTTTGCCGCCGGGCAGGCGCTGCGGCTGGCTGCCATCCGCACGCTGGGGCCGCGCTGGTCGACGCGGATCATGACCGTCCCGGGCACGGCCCCGGTGCAGCACGGCATCTACCGCCATATCCGCCATCCCAACTACCTGGGTGTGGAGCTGGAGATCCTGGCCGTCCCGCTGGTACATTCCGCCTACCTGACCTCGGCCGTGTTCGGCGCGGCCAACCTTTTGCTGCTGCGCGACCGCATCCGCCGTGAGGAGCAGGCACTGGAGGATACATCCCGGCATCGAGATCATTTGGAATGATTCCAAATTACAACAAGGGCAAGAGATGGAAGGACCTTCGCTTTATTTAGCTGCCAGGCAACTACAACCGTTTAAAGGCAAGACCGTACTGTCGGTGTCGGGGAACACGAAAATAGAAAAGGAAAGACTCCTCGAGCAAAAAATTAAAAACATTTTTTCCTGGGGGAAACACCTGATCATCCAGTTCGATGAATTTGCCCTGCGCACTCACTTTCTCCTCTTTGGGGCATTCGAGGCAGATGTGGACGACACCACCCTGACAGGCGACTATAGAAGATCGTACACGCCAAGGCTGCAACTGAACTTTGAAAACGGGGAGATCAGGCTCTTTAACTGTTCCGTCAAATTTCTGGAAACCGGAAATGCAAAGGCCGGTTATGATTTTACGACCGACATCATGTCCCCAAAATGGGACTCCGGCAAGGCTTTCGATGCCATATCTGCAAAGCCCGGCGCGGAAATTGCAGATGTCCTGCTTGACCAGGAAATCTTTGCGGGCGTGGGAAACATTATCAAGAACGAAGTGCTGTGGCGGATGCGCGTTCACC
>JBLMZU010000594.1:0-4824 GCA_050258995.1 Bacteroidota bacterium | reverse complement strand
GATTGTCAAAAGGTCAGTTATAGGTATACTTGTCATGGGAATGTCTCCTCAAGCGGTTGTCGACTAACCATATCTTGAGAGCATTCCCCTTTTTCGTCAATTCATTTCACATCAGACGTATTAAAGTCTGGCGATGATCCTGCCGGGGGAGCCATCCACCCCAGTCCCGGGCCAGGGTAAAAAACGCGAAAATGTTAATACATCTCCCGGTCTGCAATGGTAAAATATTTTCAAGGGTCATTGAACATCCATGGCGGACCAGGACCAAATTCTTCTTCAAACCAAGTTGCACCGGCCTCACCTGCCTCACGGTCTGGTCGTGCGTACGCGGCTTGTGGAGTGGCTCGGCGATGGCAAGGGGTACCCGTTGACCCTTGTTTGTGCGCCTGCAGGGTTCGGAAAAACCAGCCTGATAGGCAGCTGGCTGGAGGATATGCAGGCCGGTCAAGCCCAGGAGTCCGCCTCCCTGCCCTCCGCCTGGCTTTCATTGGATGCCAATGACAGTGATCTCAACATCTTTCTGCGTTACTTCATCGCTGCCATTCGTACGGTTTACCACGGAGCGTGTGAAGCAACCCTGGCTTTGCTTTTGGCACAGCATCTGCCACCCCAGGCAGTCCTCTTCGCCACGTTTAGTAATGAGCTCAACGATCTTCCGGGAAAAATGATCCTCGTCCTGGACGATTACCACGCCATCCGTAACAGAGATATACACAAATTGGTGGGTGAGCTGATGCAGCACTGGCCAAAACCATTGCATCTGGTGGTGATTTCACGCATCGACCCGCCCCTACCGCTGGCTGGTTTTCGAGCAAAGGGAATGATCCGCGAGATCCGTACCCAGAACCTGCGCTTTACCCCTCAGGAGACAGCCACCTTCCTGGAACAGTCACAGCTGCCCTCTGTAGGCAGGAATACCCTGCCTCTCCTGGAAGAGCGTCTCGAAGGCTGGCCTGCCGGGCTGCATCTAGCCGCCCTTTCGCTGCGCGCTGCAAGCAGCCAGGAAGCCGTTCTATCGATATTATCAAGTGAGAATGCCAACATTACCGGTTATCTCATGGATGAGGTGCTCACCCAGCAGCTTCCGGTGATCCACTCATTTTTGTTACAGACCTCCATCCTGAACCGTTTTAGTGCTTCCCTGTGCGAAGCCGTCATCGGAGATATAGACCCTGCCTGGAGTGTGCGTGCCTGTCTGGATTGGATCGAGCGCTCTGAGCTGTTCATTACAGTCCTGGACAATCGCCGGGAATGGTACCGCTATCACCATCTATTCCAGGAATCGCTTCAGCAGAGGTTGTCGGCTGAAATTGGGTCCGACCAGGTGGCGGACCTGCATCGCCTTGCATCAAACTGGTTCGAAAAGCACGGACTGCTCGATGAAGCCCTGCAGCATTCCCTGGCAGCCGGCGACTGGGATCTGACGGCCCGCCAGATGAGTGCCGGACTGCGCGATGTGCTCAACCGCGAGGACCGCCCAACCCTGGAGCGCTGGTTGCAGTTGTTGCCCGAGGAGGTGATCCAACAATACCCGGAGCTTTTACTGATCAGAGCCTGGGTTCTGCAGTTCTTATTTTGGCATGATTTGCAGATACAGGTGGTGGGGCAGGTGGAAGATCTCTTGAATTCAAATCGGAGAGCTTCGCTATTGGAGTCTGACCTGCAAATCTTGCATGGACAGCTTCTCCTCATGAAAGGCCAGCAGGCGTTTTATAACAACCGGACAACCCAGGCAATCGATCTTTGCAAGCGTGTCCTGGGGATCTTTCCTACAACCTGGAAATTTATCCGCAGTGGAGCGATGCTATACCTGGGGATGTCACTGCAGAGCATCGGCCAGGCAGTGGAGGCCGAAAGGCTGCTGCTGGCTGAATATGACTCCTGTGTCGATAAGACCGACCCTTATGCAGTGCGCATCCTTTTGCCACTCTGCCTTAATTACCTCAATGCTGGTCAGCTGGAACAAACCAGGAAAATTGCGGAGGTGATGCACCAGGCGGCGGACCGCAGCGGACTGGCAATTGTCAAGTACTGGGGCGATTATTTTTCTGGTGTGGTGCATTATCAATGGAATGAACTGGAAGTTGCTGCACAGCACTTTACCCGGATCGTCGAAAATCCATACACGGCCCAAGTCCTTGCCTATCGCCAAGCTGTAGCGGATCTGGCAGTCATTCACCAGATTCAGGGGAGGAGCACGGATGCATGGCAGCTGGTCGAGTCAATCAGCCAGTTTGACCTGGAACAGAGAGGCAGGGAGGACCCGCGGACGCAATCCCTGCGCGCCAGGCTGATGCTTCTGCAAGGCGACCCGGAAAGCGCGGGGACCTGGGTTGATACCCTGTCCGGCCCGCCGCCGGACCAGCCCCTGCTCTGGTTCGAGGAACCACAGGTGACCCGGGTGCGCGTTCTGCTGGCGAGAGGGTCCGGGGCCGACCTGCAGTTGGGCATCCAGATCTTGAACGCCCTGAGTGAGATCGTCGAGCGGACTTGTAACACCCGCCTCAAGATGGTGATCCTGGCATTACGTGCCATGGCGCTGGAGGCACAGGGAGAAATCAGCGAAGCCGACTCCATTCTGAAACAGGCCGTAGACCTCTCCCGGCCAGGCGGTTTCATACGGGTCTTCGCCGACCTCGGCGGCCCCATGCAGAGAATGCTGGGCCGGCTTGTGGGCCAGGGATATTCAGTAATGACTGTCCACCGCATCCTGCGAGCGTTTCCAGAGGTTAATAACAACCTTGTTGACGGTCCAAGTCCGGCGCAGCCGGTGCATCATCCCTCTCTCAGCAATTTAACACTGGCAGAGCCGCTGACCTCCCGGGAGCTAGAGATCCTGGTCTTACTGAGGGAGCCGTTGAGCATCAAAGAGATTGCAAACAAACTCAATATTTTGCCCGCAACAGCCCGGCGTCACACCGTCAACATTTATGCCAAGCTCGGCGTCAATAAGCGCTGGAATGCTGTGGCCCGGGCAGAAGAATTAAAGATTCTTCCCCCTCGCTAAACTTATCCCATCTCCAATCAGCCTACACCATAATCACACCATTTTGTTGGTGGTTTTTTGCGCTTCACTGGTCTATCATGAAATCATGCTAAACCAGCCCTCCCAAAATGCAATTCCTTTTGACAGCCCTGCCACCTACCAGATCACTGTGCAAGGAAAGGTTAACCCAACCTCGGTTGATCTTCTGGATGGAATGAACGTCCACCATACGGTTGTGGAGGCCGGTCACATGATTACAACCCTGGTGGGTGAAATCCAAGACCAGACAGCCCTGGCTGGTGTACTCAACACACTTTATGAGATGCATCTGCCTGTACTGATGGTCATGCGTCTGAACCTTTGAAAATTAGGACTCTCCCGCAGGTGAAGAAGTGACATCCCAGCCCCCTACCATCCGGGTTTTGATCGCCGACGATCACACCATCGTCCGCAGAGGCATCAAAGCCCTTCTGGCACAAACAGACGATGTGCAGGTGGTCGGAGAGGCAGTCAATGGGCTGGAGGCAGTCAGGCTTTCCAAACAGCTCAATCCGGATATCATTTTGATGGACCTTTTGATGCCTGTCATGGACGGGATTGAGGCTACCTGGCAGGTCACCGCATCGCAGCCCCACATACGTGTGCTGGTTCTGACCAGTTTTGTACATGATGATAAAGTCTTCTCTGCCATAAAAGCCGGTGCAATGGGATACCTGCTCAAAGAGTCAGAGCCCTCTCACCTGATCCGCTCCATTTATCAGATTCACCAGGGGCAACCTTCTCTGGATCCTAGAATCGCCCGGAAAATAATGCAGGAAATCCAGGTGCAACCTGGCATCAAGCTCACCATTGATCCTCTTACGGCCAGGGAGCTTGATGTGCTTCAGCTTTTGGCAAAGGGCCTCTCCAATAAGGAGATCGCTGGCAAATTGGGGGTCGCAGAAGTCACGGTAAGAACTCATATCAGCCATCTTTTGGGAAAACTGCACCTGGCAAATAAAATCCAGGCAGCTTTGTATGCCCTCCGTACAGGGATTTCATCTCTGGAAGATGAAAATGTGTAAATCGCTTTTACGCAAACCTGCGTGCCAACAGCATGCATTTTATTTCCTGCGACAAAAATAGGTCAACAATCGTTGAAAAACACGAAAATAAATCCGCTTTTTGTTTGTTGAATGATCACCAGCCTCATGAAGACAACTCCGACAACTTTTGCTATTCTTATGAGGAAGGTGATGACGTGCACCAAATCTTCGATTTGTTGTGCTGGTTTTGGTAATGTACCCTGAACTGCTCCAGTTACGATGACCTGGCTTTTATGGGCTGGCGGAGGACTTGATGAATCGTAAACCACAAACGCAGGGTCTTAGAAGCTATTTTCCCATCCTCGACTGGCTGCCACACTATAAAGCGGAATGGCTTCGGTTTGATATTATTGCGGCACTATCTGTCTGGGCACTGCTTGTCCCACAGGGTATTGCCTATTCATCCATTGCCGGTGTCCCGGCGCAATATGGCTTATACGCAGCCCTGGGTTCGCTGATCGGCTATGCACTTTTTGGTACATCCGGGCAGGTTGTAACTGGACCCAGCGCCGCCATTGCAGCAGTATCTGGTTCGGTAATCGCCCTTTGGGCAACAGCGGGGTCAAGCGAGTGGGTCGCCTACACGGCCACCCTGGCTTTGTCTGCCGGCCTGATCTACATTCTGCTGGGCGTGCTGAGAATGGGTTGGATCTCGCACTTTCTATCGGGGGCGGTTTTGGGGGGCTTTGTCTTCGGTTTTGGCATCGGGCTGATCGTGGACCAGACGCCAAAGATTCTGGGAGTGCCAAAGGC
>JBLMZU010000593.1:0-8171 GCA_050258995.1 Bacteroidota bacterium | reverse complement strand
TCGGTAATTCCCAGAGGCTCGAACAGGTTCTGCCTGGCATACTCCAGCTCGGTCATCCCCGTGGCCTTCTGCAGGATGCCTGACAGGATGTGCATGCCCGGGCTGTCGTAGCACCAGCGTTCGCCTGGGTTAGCGACCATCTTGCGGTCGAGTGCGGCTTGCATCCAATCGCTGGAGACCCGCATTGCATCAAGTGTAGGTAAGTCCCCATTCAAGCATTGCGAATCCATACCGTTCCTCATACTGACCAGGTCGCCGACCGTGACCTGGCTCTTTCGTGCATCTAGGTTGGCGATTGTCCGGTCAGGGAAGAAGGAGATCATCGGCTGATCCAGCTTTAGTTTGCCCTGGTCGATGGCAATGCCGATCAGTGTCGCCGTGATGCTCTTGGTGACCGATGCAAGCTCATGAGGGAACGAGCCATCATAGGGGGTGAAATAGGCGTCGAGCACAACGTATCCATTCCGGACAACGAGCACGCTGTTGACAGGCACTCCACCTTTGTCCAGAGCCCTCAACATCTCCGCCAGTTTGGCGGAATCAAATCCCTGCTCTTCGGCTGTGCTGGTTCGCCAGCCATTGGTTGGATAGTAATCTGCGACCGGTCGTGGTGCTGGGCCATTCGGATGCTGGGCCGGAAGCAAATACCAAACCATTGCTCCGACGACTGCGATGGCAATGATGCTGCCCGCCAGCAACAGCCACTTTCTATTACGACTTGCGTTCATGGTAGTGTTCCTTTCTGATTATGCCGTGACTGGCTTGCGAGTGCGATTGAAGATCGTCACCGCGAGCCAGCCGCCAAGAGTCCCAAAGATGATATTGAAGACAACGCCCATCAAGTTGAAGATGATCACACCCCAGATGGGTATATCTTCCATTCCCGATGTAGCATCGGCTGGGAGCCCCTGCATCATGCCCTGCAATCCGCTTATACCGGCAAAGCTGAGCGAGAATCCCAATATTCCCGCTAGTAGCCCGGTCAGGGCACCGACGGTTAAGCCCTGCCGCATGGTGGGCATGTCGTTACTCAGCCTCCGGTAGAGCCAGACCGCGAACGCGCCGCCTGCCCAGAACCAGGCGCACACTACACAGTTCACGATGCCAATGAGCGGCATATTAGAGAACAGCGTGGTCAGCACCGCGCCGCTCAGGCTTGCAATCCAAAGTGACCGTTTGTTCATGTTTGCGTTCCTTTTCTGTAGTTAGATCCGCTGGATGCTTCACCAGTCCCGCGAATAGCATTCACCAAGACCTCGTAGCATTCCCCCTTCACAACGAAGTGATCAGCGCCCACCGCCCGCGCCCGGCTCTGTTCCTCCGGCCCTGCGTGGATGCTCAGAATGATGACGCGCACATTAGGTACCTCGTTCTTGATCCGAAGCGTGGCCTCGTAACCGTCCATGCCCGGCATCTGCAGGTCCATGACAATTACATTGGGGGATAACGCAGCCGCCAGACAGACCGCATCCTGTCCATCTGCCGCTTCGGCGACGACTTCGATTTCTCCAGTGAGTTCAAGCAATTGATGCAAGTCGCGGCGTACTTGCGGTGAATCGTCTGCGACGATTACGCGTACGCGGGGGTGAATTTGATCCTTGATATAGGGATGAGCGAGCATCAACATGCCTCTTTTCAGCTCTTCTGGACTGATGATGACACATTGGAAACAAAAAAACAGCCAGCCTACGTCGGATTTCTGACGCAGGCTGGAGACGGATTTTTTCTGTAATTCCCCCGGAGAGGTTAACTGGTCTTAAGTCGTAGTCCGTTCAGCGGGTTCAATTTCTGGCGGACGCAGGTGGGAAAGGAGTCCACGCATTTCGTATAGCGCGCCGCGAGTCAGCGTCTGCAATCGTTCAAGGTGTGATTGAATGCGATGAGGTTCACGCTCCAGGATGATCTGGGCAGCGCGCGTGTTCAACCTGATGCTGAATATTGTTTGCGAGACCGAATCATGGAGTTCACGTGCCAAGCGATTGCGTTCCTGAATGGCGGAAAGCTCCTCGACTTGAGCGGCAGATGCGATCAACTGCTGGTTAACTTGTTGCAATTCTGCCAGTATTTGCTTGCGTTTCCGTTGCCACGATTCAATTTGTTGTGCAGCCGCTGTGTATGCCGGAAAAATCATAGCTGCCGCCGCGGCTAATAGGGAAAGGGCAAAACCATACACTCCCAATAGGATCGTCAAGGACAGGATAATAGTTACGAGGAATGCTATTACCCAGGCCCAGCGCCTCCAGTCCGTGAAAACAAGAGGAGCCTGAAATGAGAGTAGTGCCAGAAGGAGGTTGAAAAAATCCAGTTGTGGGTACGGAATAAGCAGATATAGAACAAGCAGGGTTTGGAAAGCAAAGTACAAGTGTGGCCAGATCTGCCCTCTGATGGGATGCCACAGTACCAACGTGAACAAGACTCCAAACAGGAGTTCCAATCCCAGATAGACAGGCAGCCTGGAGGCAATAAGATCCGCTTCAGCCAAAGTGCGCAGAACCACCGTTATATAGAAAAAGTATATAGCGGCGAGAATAATTGGTGCAGGCCGGAAAATGGGATGTGAAGTGGGTTGTTGCAATGTGACTCCTACACCGGTTACGGATTCGCAAGACCATACTTGATCGCATACACAGCCATTTGCGTACGATCCTCCACTCCCAGTTTTCCTAGGATATTGCTGATATGCGCTTTAGCGGTCTTCTCACTAATCATGAGTACATCGGCGATCTCGCGGTTGCTCCTACCCTGTACAACCAGATGGATCACTTCCCGTTCCCGATCAGTGAGTTGTGGAGCGTTCCCCTCCTTGTTGCTGCTCGACTGAGTCGTGATCTGGTTCATCAATTTGCGCATCACCTCTGGATGCAAGCGCGCCTCGCCATGATGAGCTGCCCGAATGGCATCTATAAGAGCATCGGGAGAAACATCCTTTAATAGGTAGCTGCAGGCTCCGGCCTGGATAGCTGGAAAGACCTTATCATCCTCTGTAAAATTAGTAAGAACAATTACCTTAGTTGCTCCGCCAAGGGACTTAATTTGGCTTGTGGCAGCGATACCGTCCAGCCGCGGCATTACAAGATCCATGAGCACAATATCCGGCCTGAGCCGGTCAGTCATCTCCACTGCTTCCTGCCCATCTGCAGCTTCACCGAGTACCAGGATATCCTTATTCAATTCAAGGAATGTGCGTAAACCTTGACGGACAACCTGGTGGTCATCCACAATCAAAATCTTGATTTTTTCCTCGTTTGTCGTCATTTGCCTTTCCTCCTTTCGACGCGAATACATGTTCCTGTTCCGGGCTTCGATGTGACCTGGAGGCACCAGTCGATTTCATTCGCTCGCTCTCTCATACTTGTCAATCCCATCTTGCCGCTACCAGAGATTTGCCGAGGGTCAAACCCGGATCCGCTATCCTCAACCTCTACCCATACGGGCTCGGACAAGTGCATCCGGATAATTGCCCGCGTAACATTTGCGTGTTTCACTATGTTGTTGAGCGCTTCCTGTACAATGCGAAACAAACTGGTTTCTTCGGATGGGTCCAGTAAGCCGTTGCCCTCCACTTGCAAGAGTACTTCCAGGTTGTGTATCCGTTTACGCTCCTCCAAATGGTGTTGCAGAGCACTCACCAGACCGCCTCCAGATATGGTTTGCCAAGTCAGACTCAAGATTAATTCCTGCATCTCAGACATAGCACTCTGTGTTAATTGATCCAGCTTTTCAAGCTGGCCGGCCACCCGCGATGGATCGAGGTTCAGAAGTAGCAGGGCAGACTGGGCAGTGAGGGTCATGCTGAAGATGGTCTGAGTGACCGAGTCATGCAATTCGCGTGCTAGTCGTTGACGCTCGCGATCTGCAGCGAGTTGTTCTTGCTGGCGGGCTTGCAATTCCAGGCGCTCGTTGGCATCTTGCAAGTCTTGCACCAGTTTCTGCTCCTGTTCCTGCGCAATACTTGCCCGCCGCGCGGACCAGATGTACGCTGCCATGAAAGCTCCAGAAGTCGTGTACACCAGCGCTAAGGCCAGCGCTTGTAGGAATCCGATCCGCCCCAATAACGCCCCAAAGGTTAGGACTGCTGAAGAAAGCATGATCGCTGTCACCACTCGGGGTGAATAACGTTGCATCGCCTGCATGCCCAGGATAGCAAACAGGCACGCGAAAAAATCCTGCTCGGTGGTAAGCAGTAATAACAGAATCAGTGCTGCCTGTGCCGTAATGAAAAAAGCAGTAGACCAAGCGAACCGATGCGCAAGAAAATTATCCCCGATGAACAGTGTCAGCCACCCTACAAGCACAAGCATAATCCAACCAACAAAAGGTTCATCTTGGAATATGAGGAATGCGCGCAAAGTCACCGCACTAAATAGAAAACCTGAGGCGAGGTAATAGATCCAGCGATATAGCCTGGTACTTTGCAAGGAGAAGAGCGAAACGAGGCTGGCTGAAGACAAGGCGGTTTCTCTTTGATTAGGAAGTGGAAATCAGCCCGAAAAAGAGCCAACTCTATTATTAAACGTCCCTGTAATTTTACTTTACAGTTTTTATTAGCTTGGGTCAAGTGGTATGGAGCAACAGTTTGCTGCTTGCAGGATAATAAAAAAGCGGGACGCTCAATCGTTAACATGGGTTTACAACGTGAAGGTCGAGAACAGAGCTTTTGTGAAAGGTACGATACTGTATTATGTTATTTTCAATCGCTTGCTGGCAAGCAGACAGAAAACTATATTCAAGAGTGTACATCCCTGGCATACTTTGGTATAGCATAAAAGTCTATGGCTACGCCCTCGTTACCCACGATCAGATAGCACATCAGAACCCTTTCTGGATAGAAATGATTTTCATTTCAAGTTCCCAAAGTCAATGTTTGAATTAAGTAGAATAACCCTTAGTACAAAGCGGGCTTACCCAACAGGATTAATGGCATAATGAGAAAAAAGATAACTTGACTAAAACACCAAGTTATCTCTCGGGCGATCCCTACAGGATTCGATCCCGCGATCTATAACTACTGGAGAGCCTTTATAAGTCATGAAGAAATATATTAAGAGCAGCAGAGATGAGCCTCTGCTACTCTTAACAGTTGCTTTGATATTTCTTCTGAATGCTCAGATACCAGCCTGTTTCCGCCGCCTACGTTCGTTTAGGAAATTCATAGCCGCATACCAGATTTATACCCCACGAGACAAATCCTGATTAAGCTGTAGTCCAATTTCACAGCAATATTGCATCTTGCTGCACAGGACAGGTCGGTGTTTGGTCAGAATATCAAACTGCGTTCGCTCGTTTTCTGTGAGATCAAGGACAGCCGGGAACATCGATAAGTGATAGTGTGCGGTAATCCTCATTTCATCGTCGAGCAGCGCCATCGAAGGGGGAAAAACTTAAAGCCAGAAAAATTCTCAAAAAAACGCGGCGCATACCTACCTATCCTATCCACTGCTTGTTGTATTGGGCAACTCGTACCTTGTTAGAACTTAGGGTCGCCTGCGCTGTAGAAATTCCAGCACAATTTGATTGAACTGCTCTGGTTTTTCCATATTGGCTAAATGGGCCGCGTTCGCTATGCTGACTCGTTGTGCTCCATTTATGTTTGACGCAAGTAGATTGGCAATCGCCATGATATCAGCATCATCATGATCACCAACAATAATGAGGGTTGGGACCTTTATTTCATTTAATCTTTCAATCGCCCCGGGTTCAAGTGACTGGCCCTCGCCTAATTTTGTAGACCGACTCCGGAGCATCTGGCGAGCTCGTTCTCGAACCTGTGGATTGACCTGGTTTGGGGTGCGTGCCTGACCATCAATCCAGTACTGTAAAAACAGCTCAATTTCCTGCTCCTCATCTTCCCGCTTCCGGGCAGCAATGATTTGCTCAGCCAGGCGCATGAGAGCTTCACCTTCAAATTGGTAGCCACCGAGTCCAGAGCCGGCGACAACGAGGGAATTTACCATTTCGGGGTATGCCAATGCGAGGTCAATGCTTACGCGGCCTCCCAAGGAACAACCCAATAGATGGGCCCGCTCAATATTTAGAAACTTGAGAAGTTGACGCAAGTCTTCGTGCAGAAAGAAGGTGTTCTTATCGATCGTCGACTGGCCATGACCCCAAAAATCAAATCGAAGGACTCGATAGTGTTGCGCGAATACCGGGAACTGGTCATCCCACATTCTTCGATCGACAATGCCGGCATGAGATAAGACCAGAACAGGGCCATCTCCTACAACTTCATAATAAAGTCTGCCGCCATTGATCTCTGCGAAACCTGTTTGTAGATCGCGATGTTCTTGCACAAGAACCATTCCTTTCGTTTGTAAGCGGCCCTACTGCCTGGCTCACCTGCGGGTGGATTTGATAGGACTCGGCCCGGGAATTAACAGGACGCTACTTTACTGCAACATTCTATCGGGCGAAGCTGGTGCTGGATGGCATAATTGCTTGTTATGCAGATGCAAACATACCAATGAAATAAACCAAATCGATCGTGGTATATAAGCAAAGGGAACCCCAGATGGAATCCGATTTATGCATCAGGAAACTGTAAATAAATCCAAGAAGCGCGAAAAGAATCAACCCAGCATAATCACGGATTGGCCCGACTGCAGCACGTAACCCCATGAAGAAGAGGACGTAAACCATTGTAATTAAGATCAACCCCCAGACGGCCCCCAATAGTCCAATAAATCTCCTCAGGAATAAGCCTGGGAGCATCAGGAGCATAAAAAAGGCATCCAGGATGGAGATCATGATGATCCAGCCGGATGCCTGGAGCAGTCTCTGAAAATCGATCTTTGACCACGAGAACAGGAAATAAACGGCAAGGATCAGGAGGCTCAGTCCCAATCCCAGCCCCAGGCCAAGTTTTAAGTTGCCCTTCTGCAAATAGATCGGGGCAAGACTCCGTTGCACGAGCCAGGTTGGCAAAATAATCGCCAGGGCAACCGGCAGGACCTCCGTAAACTTGAGGAATGCTATCCCTTGAATCGAAGAGGCGTATCTGTCGGGCCATACTTCAGCCCATGCCAGGAACAGGCCCAAAGTACCACAGAAGAAAGCGAATGACACCTCCCAATATCTGTGCAGGTTCTGATTTCGAAAGAAGAAGAAGGTCAGTCCTAAAAAAATGATCGGAGGGATCGCCGTAGAGATGAGGCCTGTTTCTCTCGAAAGTTGATAAAGATGATCGCCAAGAAAGAAAAGCCCTGATGTGATAAGAAGGACTATGAATAAACTCAGTTTATAACCAAGCTGCTCCGCTTTTGAATCGTTTTTTGCTTCGGCGATCGTGGACATCTCTACCTCCTTATCCAATGCAGGATCAAAATTCTTCCTTGCTGAAGCGCCAGAGGGCAAGCACGATAAAAAGCAAACTCCAGAGCAGGCTGGCCACCACCGGAATGAAAGCTGTGGCCGGCAAAGGTGCAGAGGAGCCGGAACCTGGTGCAAGTCCCAGCGCGATCTGGCCCAGCGTCCATGGGAAGAAGGCTGCCACCCTCGGGAGGAAGCTCGGGATTAAGCTCCCGGCGAACATAAATCCCAGGGAGATCCCCAGCACCGCGCCGCGCGTATTGAAAAACGTGCCCAGCATGATCGTCAGGGTGAGATAAAAAAATACGCTTACGAACAGGATGCCCAGTGCGGGAAGCATGCCGGCCGGTGGCGGGACCCGGCCTGACCATAGATAGATCTCGCCGTAAAGGACAAGTGTAGGCGCCAGCAGGGCAAGTACCAGCAGGGAAAGACTATAGGCCGCCAGCTTCGCCAGGACAAAGGCAGTCCGCGAGGCTGGCTTGGATAGGATCCAGGCGGCTGTTCCCATTTGCCTCTCCTGGATGATGGCTCCCTGGGCCACGATCACCGCACCGACCGCGCTGCAGACCGCGGCGATCTGGAAGAAGAGCTGCATAAAAATCGTATACATCCCCCCGGGTGCAAAGTCCGCCGCATCGGCCGCGCTGAACTGGTCCTTGTTCAGGCTGATGGTAATGCCGACAAAGGCCAGCATGCCGTTAAGCAGGACGATCCACAACAACATTTGCACCAGCCACCTGCGCGTGCCCCACAACTGGTGGCGCTCATGATCGAGCAGATTGGAAAAGCCACGCCGCCAGCCGCGGACGGTGACCGGCTGCAGGATATCATTTGCTGTTGACATCGGAAGACCCTCCTTC
>JBLMZU010000592.1:0-4345 GCA_050258995.1 Bacteroidota bacterium | reverse complement strand
TTTTTCTGAAAATGGAACCAGGCTGAGGGGATCTCACCCCGGTTCAGCCCGTCGCGGCGGGAGAGGAGAGTCAATCGGGTGGTGATCCGGCCGATGTCCGCTTCGAGAAGCCCCGGCGGCGCGTGATCCGTGTCTGGCCGGAAAAAGCCATACATCAGCCAAAATCCTTCAGCGGCCAGGAGCCGGTCCAGTTGTTCGAGATACCTGCCCTGACCACTTTGCGAAAGGCCGTGAAAACAACCGATATCCAGCGCAAGATCGAAGGGACCGTGGATGCCGTTTAATTTTGTGGCATCGTTCACCGACACTTCCGCCCGGAGTTTGGCAGCTTTGATCTTTTGCTTTGCGAGACGGATCGCCCGGGGTGCATAATCCACCCCGGTAACCTGCCAGCCGGCGTGGACCAGCGTCATCACATTGGTGCCCGTGCCGCACCCGATGTCGATGGCGCGGCCTGGCGTGTGGGTCTGGATGAACTCAATTAACTCGGGCGGACTGATGCCTGTATCCCACGGCGGCTTTTGGTAGTAGCTAAACTGGAAGAACAGGCGCTGCAGCACGTTTTGTACCTTTAATTAGCGGATTTTTGCCTATTCTGTCATTTTTAGAAAGTGAAACAACTCACTTTGACAATTCAGTGGAGTTCTTTTACAATCACACGGCTACCTGGTTTTGTAACCTACATTAAGGAAAGGTTTTTCCATGAAAGAGTATACCACCGAGTTTCTTCGCAACATCGCTCTGGTCTCGCATGGAGGCGCGGGAAAAACGATGCTGGCGGAGGCGTTTCTGCACGCCACGGGGGCGACCACCCGTCTCGGCAAGGTCGAGGACAGCACCACGGTCTCCGACTACGACGAGGAAGAGCAACGCCGAAAGATTTCCATCTACTCCAGTGTCATCCCCATTGAACATCGCGATCACAAGATCAACGTCATCGACGCGCCCGGCTACACCGATTTCGTAGGAGAAGCCATCTCCGCCCTGAGTGTTGCCGACGGCGCGGTCATTTTAGTGGACGCGGTCGCGGGTGTGGAAGTCGGCACAGAGCTGGCCTGGCGCTATGCCGAAGAGTTCAATCTGCCCCGGTTCTTTGTGATCAACAAGATGGACCGCGACAACGCCGATTTCGAAAAGACCTATGCTGCGATCGAGGAGTTTGTCCGCGCCCATGGCAAGCGGGCGATCCAGGTCCACCTGCCTATTGGAGAGAAGCAGAACTTCAAAGGTGTCGTTGATATCATCGGGATGAAATCCTATATGGGGGATGGCAAGACCCTTGCTGAGATCCCTGCCGAGCTGAAGGAAGCTGCGGAAGCTGCCCACTTTACCCTCGTCGAAGCGGCTGCCGAAGGCGAAGACGAATTGATGGAAAAATATCTCGAGAACGGCTCCCTCTCGGACGAAGAGATGGTGCGCGGCCTCGAGGATGTCGTCTACAGTGGCGTGTTCGTCCCGGTTTTCTGCGCCGCCGGTGCGCGTGAGATCGGTACGATCGCCCTGCTCAACGATATCATCGATCTCATGCCCTCCCCCCTCAAGGCACCGCAGCGTGCCGCCCAGGGCAAGGATGGCGAAGAAAAGCTGACTCCCTCGGACTCCAGTGCTCTGGCAACCTATGTCTGGAAAACGACGGCCGACCCATTTGTAGGGAAAGTGACTTACTTCCGGGTGTTCTCCGGCTCCATCCAGGCGGATGCGCGTGTCTGGAACCAGAACAAGGGTGTGGAAGAACGCATGTCCGGCCTGCACTTCCAGCGGGGCAAGGAACAGATTGCCGCGAAGGTCGTCCACGCAGGAGACATTGCTTCGGTCTCAAAACTCAACGTCACCACAACCGGCGACACCTTCTGTGAAAAGGGCCACCCGCTTACCATAGAAAAACCCAAATTCCCTGCTGCCTTGTATCGCGTGGCGATCACGCCCAAGACCCAGGCGGATGCGGCGAAGATCTCTCCAACGCTTACCCGTTTATGCGAAGAGGATATGACCCTTTCCTGGCAAAATGATCCCATTACACATGAGACCGTCCTGCAGGGAATGGGCGATCAACATATTGATGTGGCATTGCATCGCGCTCAGACCAAATTCCAGGTCGGGCTGAACACCCAGCAGCCGAAGATCCCTTACCGGGAAGGGATCACCCGCAAGGCGAGTGGCCAATATCGCCACAAGAAACAGTCCGGTGGCGCCGGCCAGTTCGGTGAAGTCCATCTGCGCATCGAGCCGCTGCCCGAGGCCGACTTTGAGTTCACGGATGAGCTGGTCGGCATGAACCTCTCCAAGTCCTATCTGCCCCCGATCGAGAAGGGCATCAAGGCCACCATGGAGCGCGGTGCGTTCGCCGGTTACCCGATGAGCAATGTGAAAGTGATCGTCTACGACGGCAAGGAACATGAAGTCGACTCCAAGCCGGTCGCCTTCGAAATTGCCGGACGTGAGGCCTTTAAGCTGGCGGTGCAGGATGCCGGTCCGGTGCTGTTCGAGCCAATCATGACCGTACGCGTCACGGTCCCGGATGCGAACATGGGCGACGTGATGAGCGATCTCAACACCCGCCGCGGCCGCGTGCAGGGCACCGAATCCGAGCACGGGAACACGATCATCATCGCCCACGTCCCGATGGCGGAAATGACCCGCTACACCACCCAGCTCCGCTCGATCACCGGTGGTCGCGGCTACTTCACCATGGAGTTCGACCACTACGATGTTGTCCCGACCCAAATCGCGAATACCATCATCGAAACTCACAAGAAGGAAATGGAAGCGAAGAAGGAAGAGTAGGGATCAGAGACGAGTGAGTAGAAAGGAGATGGTCGAAAGATCGTCTCCTTTTTCTTTTTATTAAAGGCATACGGGTACACAAGTAGACACATAAACGTATACTCCTGGATCCCGGTCTACTTGTGTACTTCCACGCCCCCGCATTACAATACCGCCATGCCCACCGTGCGCTTTCCCAATGTAATGAAATATTATGTCAACAACCAGTCGGAGTTTTTCGTGCCTGCCTCCACCGTCCAGGAGCTGGTGAACCGGGTGGTGGAAGACTACCCCTCCGTGAAATTTCATCTGGTGGATTCGGATGGTAATTTACGCAAGCACTTTAACGTCTTTGTGAATAATGTTCATATCCGCGACCTGCAGGGAATGGAAACCCAGCTGATGGAGGAAGATAAAGTCATATTAATGGCATCGGCAGCCGGGGGATAACCAGATATCGTTGCGAGGGCGTTCGCCCGAATAATCTCCCCGAGCCGGCTGGCATTTTTTACCGGGAGATTGCTTCGTCGTTGCTTCGCTTCTTTTCGCAACCCAGCCGTATGCAGGTGGGACAACGAAGCATGTCAATTATTAACTTGACATTTCAGGTAAGGAATGTAAAATACCCGTCATCTTAGATGATGAATATGAAAAATCCCATGCAGTGCTTGTGTATACGGCGGGGCTCGTAGCCGCCGCCTGAGTTTCCTCTGCAGTCAACAGCTGCACAGACGGTTGGACGACCCCCGCTTGCATCGAATTGCAAATGAGGCGTTTGTTCGCCGTCTTTTGTTTAAGCTGTTGGCTGCTTTTTGATTCACAAAGTTCCGCATAAATACCCGAAGCCTGGTTGATCTCCAATTCTGTTTCTTCAATGGCCTGGTGATTTATGCAACAATCGGCAAGACTATGACACTACTCGATTTTAAAGTTTATCAACCGGACCTGGAGTCCATCGGAGACCTGACCTCTCATGTCGGCAATACCCCCCTGCTCCCGCTTCGTCACATCGGACGGCATCTGCCTCCGCGCGTCAGGATTTTTGCGAAGGCGGAATGGTTCAACCCCGGCGGCTCGGTCAAGGACCGGCCTGCGTTAAATATCCTTCGCACGGCTATTGCAAACGGCCATCTTGGCCAGGGCAAACGCCTGCTGGATTCGACATCTGGAAATATGGGGATTTCATACGCCACCTTCGGTGCAGTCCTGGGAATCCCGGTGACGCTGGCGCTCCCTGCCAGTGCCAGCCCGGAGCGGATCTCCATCCTGCGGGCCCTGGGCGCTGAATTGATCCTGACCGATCCCACTGAAGGCTCGGATGGTGCGATCCTGATGGCGCGGCAGCTTGCTGCGAAAAAGCCGGATCTCTACTGGTACGCCAACCAGTACAATAATGATGCCAACTGGCAAGCACATTACAAATCCACGGGGCCTGAGATCCTGTGCCAGACGGACGAACAGGTCAGCCACTTTGTCGCCGGCCTGGGTACGTCCGGGACGCTGATGGGCACCGGCCGCTACCTGCGTGAGCAGCTGCCCCATGTAAAGGTCATTGGCTTCCAGCCGGACGCCTCCTTCCACG
>JBLMZU010000591.1:0-6120 GCA_050258995.1 Bacteroidota bacterium | reverse complement strand
AAAGTTATGACAATGACTCTCTGCCCACATTTTTGGAACAGCGGCTCGGGCACCCGCTTCCCCCCAACGAGAAGCTGAATCTGTCCGAGCTGGGCTTTATCAACCGACATCATCTCCCGCTCAACCTTTCAAAGGAGGAACACACCCGGCTCGAGGTCGAGGTCGGAACGCGCTTCCTCAGCCAGGCGGTCAAGGCCTGCAACTGGCAGCCCTCCGAGGTGGATGCCGTTCTGATCGGCATGAGCGCTCCCGTTTCGGAGGATTATCTCGACCTGATCTCGAAAGCGGCCGGAATTCCGGACGGCGCCCTGAAGGTCGCCATCCATAAAGCCTGTGACGGATCCACGAGCAGCCTGCACCTGGCGCTCAACCCCGACCTGCCTGAGAACAAGCAGCTCGACCGCAACATCGCTGAATCCCTGTACGGCAAGAAGGTGCTGGTCGGCGGCATTGAGGGATTGAGTCGCTTCATCTCCTCCTCGCACGATGCCAATGCCCTGCAGTTGTTCGGCAATGCCGGCGGCGTGCTGGGTGTCATTCCCGGCCAGACCATGAAATTCCTGGCTGGCAGATCGCGCGAGGTGTTCGACGATGATGGGGTTCTGCAGGTGGCCATGTATTATCCGCATTCCCGCCTCAAGCCGGACGGCGAGACCAACATCGACGTGACCGAGCCGATGGCTCACAATATCCGCGTCGCCGGGCTCATGCACGAGCCGGAGGATGGCTCCTCCATCGCCATGGCCGGGCCCATGGGCATGGTCAAGCTTTTTGTCCGCACCGGCGTGCAGGTGGTCCGGGACGTCTACTCTGCCTACCAGACCCGCCTGGACGAGCTGGGCATGGCCGGCAGGACCATGGCAGTGGCGATCGTGCACCACGCCAATTACAAGATCAACAAACTCAAGGAAAAGCACCTGCAGAACGAGGGGATCGTCCTGCCCATGCCCTGGCTGGTGAGCGAGTTCGGGAATGTCAGCGCGGCTTCCAATATGATCGCCTTCCTGCGCGAGCTGCCCAACCTGAAACCCCTCGATCACGTTCTTATCGACGGCTTTGGGGCCGGCACCTACTACGACGCCCTGGCCGTGGAGTTGGGTGGCTAGGTTGGCCGACATTCCCTTCCTATAGCGCGGAATTTACACCGCCTGCCATCCATCATTCAGTGTTTGTTTCCTGCCCGGACATTTATTGTGTCCGGGCGCAACGTTTTTGTAACTAATCTGTAACCTTTGGGGGATTGCTTCGTCTCATATATGACACAAGAAATCACCATAGCGAGTGCGAAGCATGTATCGTTCAAATCAAAACCAGGATGTCGTTCGACTTTTACTAAGGCTCAGGACGCTGGAAAACTCCTATCCCACCGGCCTGTATTCATTGCGGAGGGTTTCGTTTCTGGTGATGATTTCCCAGGTTGTTGGCTCCTGGCTGCGGCTTTGAAGTAGAACCCCTACTTGCTCAATAAAATAGAACAAAAACTCCCCTCGGGATCTTCTCGAGGGGAGTACTTTTCGCTTACGCTTGGGCCTGGTGGCGGCCCTTGAACCATGTCCGCCATTCCCGGTTTTCCCACACCACAAGGATGGGGGCGGCATTGAAAATGGAGGAATAGGTGCCGCTCAGGATACCCACCAGCAGGATGATCACAAAGTGCCGGATGCTCTCGCCGCCGAACAACACCAGGGCGAACAGGGTGAACATCACGGTCAGCTGGGTATTGATCGATCTGACCAGGGTCTGCACGATGGAATGGTTGACGAGGGTCTCGTAGTCGACCCGTCGGTACACAGTGCTGTTCTCGCGGATGCGGTCGAACACCACGATCGTGTCGTGCACCGAGAAACCGATCACGGTCAGCAGGGCGGTCAGGAACATGGCATCGATTTCCCAGCCGAGGAAATAGGCCAGGATGGCCTCGACGCCGATCACCACCAGGACGTCATGGAACATGGCGATAATGGCCGCCGTACCATAACGACCGGCATGGCTCACGCCCCGGAAGGCAAACCAGATGTAGCCCAGGATGGCCGCCGCGGCGAGCAGGATCGCGAAGCCGGCCGCCTTGGTCACTTCCGCACCGACGGAGGCGCTAACCGAAGAGAAAGCCAGCACGGTCACGGCATTGCCGGCAACGGTTTCCAGCTCAGTGACGATCTTGCCCTTGGTGGCATCGTCGATCGCCTTGGACCGAATGGAATAGGAATCTTCTCCCAGCGGCTGGATGATCGGGTTGGCATCCGGGGCATACTTTTGGAAGGCAGTCTGCACCTGCTCGGGGGTCGGGCGGGTGGCGGCAAACTTAACTTCCAGCAGGGAGCCGCCGGAAAAATCGATACCCAGTGGCAGGGCTTTGCCGGTGCTGGTCCAGTTCAGGATGAGAAAGATCATACCCGGGATAATGATCAACAGGGAGAGCAGAAAGTAAAAGTAACGATTCTTGATGATATTCATGGCGTACTCCTACAAGCCGAACCAGCGCGGGTGTTCCGCAGATTTGGCACTGTCGAGGATAGTGTGCAGGAAGGTGCGGGTGACGATGATGGCCGTGAAAAGACTGACCAGAACACCCAGCGCCAATGTGACCGAAAAACCCTTGACCATGCTGGCGCCAAAGCTGCTGCCGAACACATACAGGATCAGGCAGGTGATCAGCGTGGAGGTGTTGGAGTCGCGGATGGAGGGCCAGGCCCGGGTCCAGCCCAGGTCGATGGCCTGGCGCAAGCTCCGGCCGGCACGCAGCTCCTCCTTCAAGCGTTCGAAGATAAGGACGTTCGCATCCACAGCCATGCCGATGCTCAAGATAAAACCGGCGATACCGGGAAGGGTGAGCGTGACGTAGGCGAAAAGACCGGGAATGCCAAATTTAAAAATGGCGAGAGTGATCAAAATATAGGTGATCAGGGCCAGGTCGGCGATGACGCCAGGTAGGCGGTAGAACAGCCCCATGAAGAGCAGCACGATGGCGAGACCGATCAAACCAGCAACGAGACTCTTGCGGACCGATTCTTCTCCCAGCGTGGCTCCCACAGTGCGGCTCTCGACCACCTTGACCGGGACGGGCAGGGCACCATAGCTGAGCTGGACGGCCAGTTTATTGGCCTCATCCGGCGTGAACGAGCCCTGGATGATCCCGGAGCCATCGGTGATCGGCGTATTCACAACCGGGGCTGAAATGACCGTTTTATCGAGGACGATACCCAGGTATTGGCCGGTATGGGAGGATGTGTAATCTGCAAAGATCTTGGCGCCCTTGTCACTGAGGGTAAAGCCAACGGCGGGCTTTCCATATGAGTCGGTCTGGACGTTTGCTGTTTTTAGGTCAGCACCGGTCATGACCGTCTTATAGACTGTGGCTGAACCAGGCTGGCCGGCTCCTGCTGTCGGCGCGGGCTGGTTCGGATCGGCGGTCGCAGTGGCAGCCGGCGTGGCAATCGTGGAGGAGGTTCCGGAAGACGAGGTTTTGTAATCCGTTTCAATCTTCGTACCCACGCCAACTGGTGTTGAGCCAAAATCGACAAATTCGAGCAAGGCGGTCTGTTGCAGGGCAGCGACCACTTCTTCCGGATTGGTGACACCCGGGAACTCGGCCACGATGCGGCGATCCCCGGCGGTCTGCATGACGACTTCGCTCACACCGAGACCATTGGCGCGGTTCTCGAGGATCTGCTTTGTAACGGCCAGGTCCTGTGCGCTGACAGCGGTCGAGGCCGGGACGTCGGCTTCCAGGAGGGTTTGCAGGCCGCCGCGCAGGTCGAGCCCAAGCCGGATGGCTGTGTTGCGGGTAAATAGTGTTTTACCGTTGAAGGGATTTGGTACGCTGACGTTGTCCCTGGCGACGATAAAGGCCGAGACGAGGATCAGGATAATGATCACGATCAGCCAGTTGGTATTGCGACGATTCATGTAGTTTCTCCATCCACGACGAATGTACAGGATCGCGGAATTGACACATAAAAATGCCAGCCTGAGGCTGGGCGGGAGTGATTATACCCCCATTACAATTAGAAAGGTAGGTAATGGTGAGTGAGAGAGTGCTTAATTTTCCCTGCTGGATGACATATTCCCGCCTACGCGTTTCTAATATGGATAGACCCATTCCTGGAAGAGCGCATCCAGGTCGCAGGTGCAGTGCTGCTCAGCCAGGGATTGCAGAAATTCCGGTGTGGCAATATTCCACGACATCTTTTGAGTGTAATCCAGCAGGAAGGCATCGAACGCAGGCTCTCCCATTTGATCGCGCAGGGCGACAAAGAAGAGCGGGCCGCGCCCATAGACGATGGAGCTGTATTCCTGCCCGCTGTATTTGGCGACCGGCAGTCCGATCGGGATCTTTTCAAAATTAACGCGCCCCCATCGTCCCTTCAACGACTGCTCAAAACCGACTGCAGCCTGTTCCCCATCCTGGTCCTCATAATATTGAAGGGTTGCAAACTGGGTAAGCGATTCATCCAGCCATGGATCGTCGAGCTGGTCATTGCCGACCAGGTTATAGAACCACTGGTGCCCGGTCTCATGCGCGACTGTGGACTCCAGGTAGACCCGCACCGGTGTACCGGCGAGAGTCTCGTCAACATCATAGATCCGATCTGCGATGGCGACCATGCCGGGATACTCGATGCCGAGCGCCTGGTTGGGCGTGGCGACAATATCGAACTCTGTGTAAGGGTAGGGTGCGTAACGCCTGCCAAACACCTGGATGGCCTGCGCTGCGGTATCCAGCGCTTCTTGGGAGCCTTTCTCAAAGCCCTTTTGCGTGTAGCTATTAATGGTGATTTCCCCGATCGTTTTGGATGCTTCCACATATAACGGGCTGGCTGCCAGGTAGAAATCACGTGCGGGCCCTTCGGCGACGATCAAAGTCTGCTGCTCATCGCCCTGGGCGCGATCGATCACCGTTCCCGTTGTTACAACGGTGACCGCCTGCGGCGCGGTGATCTTCACCAGGAAGAAGGCTGCATCTGCGTAGGTGACGTCTCCGTACTGTGGCGGGATTTCCGCGTTCCAGCCCTCATCGTCATAGACCGCGATCATGGGATAGGCATGCGCCAGCGCCAGCACATCCTGGTAATCGGCAAGCACACCATAATTCAAATCCACCGATTGAGGGACGTTCACCTCAAAATCCATGCCGATCACAATGCTCTTCCCGGGGTCCAGCGGGGCAGGGAGCGCCACGATCATCAGGCTGTCGTCGAGCTGTAGTTTGGGAGTCACGCTCTGCCCATCGACGACGAGCTGTGAAACCTCCATCCTGCCGCCCAGGATGTTGGGGAAGAGTCGGAACTCCACCTCCTTGAGCGGAACCGTTTCGTTATTTGTATACTGAACTTCCTCATGTCCCTGGACATGGAAAAGATCGTCGGCGAGCTTGAGTTCGATGTGATAGACGCTTGCACCCGGGAGACCGTCGAGGATGGATTGTTGTGATTGGACCAGGCCGCTCTTGAAGATGGAACGATCCGCCCAGGGTGTATTGAAGGCATTGGGCAAGGGCGTCTGCGTCTGTACGGGCGCGGAGCAGGCGGCCAGGACCAGGCTCAGGCAGAGAACGAAGGCCAACCATGTATTCATAGACGAATTCCCTCCAGAAAGGCCAGGGCCTGCTGCAGGACCTGGTCGGGAGTCAGTGCATCCGTCGCGATGATCAAATGGGCATGTTCGTGGGCATGTGCCAGGCGGCGCAGTTGTTCCTGGTAATCCTTTTCCTGCCAGTCAAGCCGGCGACGGGCGGTGCTGACACGGAAGGATGCATCCAGGTAGATCAATAGATCGGGCCTGGAGATGATCTGCCACATGGCCTGGACGTAGGAATGTTCCTGGGCGATATGGCGGCAGCGGTAGCCATAACTTTCGAGGCCGGAAATCAGGGTCGATTTCCCCGACCCGCACGGGCCCACGACGCCGATAAGAAACTTACCTGGAGGCTCCATTACTGGCTGTCCTGCATCAGCTTGCTCAGTTGTTCCGGTCCACCGAGAACCGCCAGCGTATCGCCTGCCTGCAATGGACGAACATCCGAGGGATGCATCTCCGAGGTGTGATCGTGCCGGATCAGGATCACATTGAGATGATAATTATCCTCCACGTAGCCGACCGTCTTATTTGCCAGGCAGGAGG
>JBLMZU010000590.1:0-3270 GCA_050258995.1 Bacteroidota bacterium | reverse complement strand
CCATTTTCTGATCTCATCTTGAACCCGAGCCGGTTGCTTTATGATCAAAAAATGATCGGAGTTTATTTCCACATACGTTGCCACGTTTCCCACTTCCTTTGCAAACTGGCGTCCTGCTTCCACAGGGACTCTTTCATCCTGCGTTCCCTGCAGGATCAAAACGGGGAGACCCAGCTCCCGGACGCTTGCTCCATTCATGAAGCCGTCAATAAAAATAAGGCCCGCCATTCCCTTTTCATCAGCGAGTAGGGAAGCCAGACGACCGATGCTAAATCCGCCGTTTGAAAAGCCGCCCAGGTAGATATTTTGTATCCCATGGTCTCTCATGTATTGAAACGTGCTTTTTAGGATGTGCTGACCTTCCGGTCTCCACCACTCACCCGTCCAGCTTGTCGATGGACAGATCGTCACACCTCCCGCTTTTTTCACTGCCTGCGCAATGACCCAGCACTGGGCTGTTACGTTTCCCATGAACCCGTGCAGGAACACAAGGCCAAACCTTGGTTGTTGGTCAGGCTTGATCATCACTGCATCGAAATGATCCGGCTGCTGCAGGTTGAGATACGTACTGAGAATCGGTGAAGGGAAATTGCCCTGTTTTCTGATCGAGGAGTAAACGGCGGCAAATGAAGCGTCGATATTCGTGTGTTCGCTGTCTGAATCGCCGCCGATACGGTGAAAGAACTGCTCACCAAAGGTCAGTCCATCCTGTTCATCGATCAGAGCGTTGATCCAGCGGCCTCCTTTTCCTCCCGGCAGGGTTATCATCCTTAGACCTGACGATTTGTTTTGCTCCACCAGGATCAATCGGCCCCCTGCAATCAGGATCAACCCGATCAGGCCGGCGATTGTAATTTGCAGGTAGTATTTTGGGAGTACCGGAGCGGCGATCAACCCGGCAGCCACAAGAAAGCCTGCGATCAGGTATAAAATTCCGGAGAGGGACACTGGCATTCTTATTGCCAGCACGATGATAGCAAGAAGAGAGATCGCCAGCAGGATTCCCAGCAGGCAGAGCAGATATCGAAGGATGAGCATATTGGAGATTATACGTCCGCCTTTGGCTGTCACGATTTTCATTTTTGCTCCCACAAAAGAAAAAGGTCACACCTGTGATGTGACCTTCCATCCTCTTGCGCCTTACGAACAGGCTTCGCTCGAACCGACTGCTTGAAATCCGTGCCCGTATGTTAATCCACAGTGAGCGTCTTCGATAGATTCCTCGGGAAATCCGGGTCGAACCCTCGGAGCACGCTCATGTGGTAGGACAGCAACTGCAGCGGCAGTACTGCCAGCAACGCATTGATCTGCGGATCTGATTTGGGGATGACGACCAGGTCGTCGCCGTTGGCGCGCAGGCGGGTATCCTCCTCGGCGATGACAATGGTCCGGGCGCCGCGCACTTTGACTTCGTTGATCCCACTGATGATCAGCGGCACATCCTCCGGCCCGGCGACAAAGATGATTGGAAAGCCCTTGCTTACCGCCGAAAGAGGTCCATGCTTGAATTCGGTGGAGAGCATGCCCTCGCAATGGGCATAGGTGATTTCCTTCAGTTTCAAGGCGCCTTCCAGGGCGATCGGGTAGGTGGCGCCGTAACCGAGGCAATACATGTCGTTCCATTCGTTGATGTCTTTGGCGATCGCTGCGATCTGCGGCGCGACAATTTCAAGCGTTTCTTGCATCAATTGCGGGACACGGTCGAGTTCCCGAGTGTCCTTCCCTGCCAGTTTATAGGCCAGGTATAAAAATGTCACGACCTGGTTGGTAAAGGTCTTCGTGGCAGGGACGCTGATCTCGTAGCCGCCGCACAAGGGCAGGCAGAAGGATGCGGTCTTCGTCAGAGTGGAACCGACCACATTGGCCAGCCCAAAGCAGGCCATGTTAGAAGCCTCTGCGGCTTCCAGCGCGTTCAGCACGTCCTTGGTCTCACCGGACTGACTGACGAAGATGCCAACGTCATCATGATTGACCGCCGGTGCGTACTGGGCGATGAACTGGGGCGCCAGCACCGGGATCGCGGCGCGGCCTGCCAGCTGTGCGAAAAAGACAGCCCCGGCTAATGCAGCGTGATAGCTTGTTCCGCAGCCGATGAAGTAGAGATGACGGGCTTTCTTCATTTTATCGACCAGCGCGTCGACCTCGCGATTGCCGTTGAGCACGTGAGCCAGCTCGCGGGCGACCCGGGCTTGTTCGTGGATCTCCTTCAACATAAAATGCGGGTATCCGCCTTTTTGCACCGCGTCCATCGTCTCGGTGACGGTTTCAGCCTTTCGGGCGATCCTCTTTCCGTCCTTTACCGAGCGCACCTCGACCCGGTCGGCCCACAGGGTGACGATCTCTCCATCCTGCGGACGGATCACCTCACGAGTCAATGGCAGGATCGATGGCAGGTCGGACGATACGCAGGTGAAGCCATCGCCGACGCCCACCACCATGCCGGACCCCTTTTTGAAGGCATACAGCTTGTCGTCGTTGGCGCGCCCGATGACAAAGGCATAATCGCCCTCCAGGTCGCCGTATGCCAGGCGGATGGCATCGATGAATTCATAGCCGCGGTTGATATAGCGCTCCACGGCATGCACACAGGACTCGCCGTCGTTCTGCGAGCGGACTGTCATCCCCTCGGCGATAAACTGCTCGCGCAGCTCGACGTTGTTAACCACATTGCCATTGTGCGCCCCGACCATATCGCCATCCGAATCCAGGTGCGGCTGCGAGTTGACCTGGGACGGCTCGCCAAAGGTCGCCCAGCGCAGCTGAGTGATCCCGCGCTGGCCGCGCATCTCGGCTAAGTTATATTTCTGTGATACCGTTTCCACCTTCCCTACATCTTTCCGCAGGTCGATCCTTCCATTGTTCAAAGTCGCCGCGCCGACCGAATCATAGCCGCGATAGGTAAGTCTCTTGGCTGCTTCGATCAAGATAGGCCCGAGCTCTTCATCCTTGTTTGTTACATACCCGAAAATTCCACACATTCAAATCTCCTGTTGGATCCGCACGGAGGCGGTTTTCGTTCCTTATTTATAGTAAAGAATTGCCGCGTCATGTCCTAAGGCAGCGGCAGATTTTTGGATTATATTCTTCTTATCAGGTGATTGATAGATGATATTATTCCTGACAAATTCCACATGTGATCCTGACAGAAATATGAGATTTGACCGTTCCATCAAGTGTGTTGCCACAAGGATTTACGATGAATCAAAAAATTCGTGCTGTAATTTTCGATATGGATGGCGTGCTGGCCGATTCCGAGCCTCTGATCAATGC
>JBLMZU010000589.1:0-7765 GCA_050258995.1 Bacteroidota bacterium | reverse complement strand
CTTCAATCTGAAGCGGCTCTGAACCAGGCCGTTGTTCAACCAGTCGGTGCTCTTCGGCGTGTTTACCGAATCCATCCCCTGGACCTTGTCCCAATACCGGTGAGGAGCGTACCCTCTGTTGATACGGCGACTGTCATGGACGAACAGGGTGAGGGCAGCGAAGCGAAGATTGTGCTATAAACTATTCCATGAGGATCTTTGGGATCGACTTTACCAGTGCGCCAGGCCGGAAAAAGGCGATCACATATGCCCAATGCAGGTTGGCTCACAAGCGGCTCGCTCTTGAAGAGCTCGGCTCCCTGGCCTCGTTTGGAGAGTTCGAAGATTTTCTACGCAAGCCGGGTCCCTGGATGGCAGGGATGGGCTTCCCTTTTGGGCAGCCGCGTAAATTGATCGAGAATCTTGGCTGGCCCGGGACGTGGGAAGGCATGGTCCGCAAGGTCTCCAGGATGAGCAAGGATCAATTCATTCAGGTGTTCGAGACCTATTGCCAGGCCCGGGAAAAGGGCGATAAACACCATCTGCGTCTTACAGATAAACTTGCCAAATCACGCAGTCCCATGATGTTGTATCGTGTCCCCGTGGGACGGATGTTCTTCGAAGGTGCGCCTCGTTTACTGGACGCGGGCGTCAATGTTCCGCCCTGCCGCTTGCGGGATGATCCACGTGTCGTCCTGGAGACCTATCCCGCCCTGGTCGCACGTCGCTGGATCGGGAACCGAAGTTATAAGACGGACGCGGCCAGGCAGCAAACAACAGCACAGCAATCCGCGCGCCAAAAGATCGTCGCTGCCTTACGTTCCGGGGAGATGAAATCACATTTTGGTTTCGATACCCATATCAGCGACCAGGGTGCTGAGCTCCTGATCCAGAATGGCTCAGGCGACCGGCTGGATGGCCTGCTTTGCGCGGTCCAGGCAGGCTGGGCATATTCCCAGCGGGATCAGAATTTTGGCATCCCGGCAGATTGTGATCCACGGGAAGGTTGGATCGTCGATCCGCTGCTGGTACGATGAGAATAAAATGGCATTGTAATATCCCCGGGGCAATGGCAGGAATGAGATGGTGTATTCCCAGTAAAATTGATTCTTTTTTGAATAAGAACAGGGCAGGTTATCACACCTGTCCTGTTCTTATTCCACGGATACACCGTTATCCTGAGAATATAACTCAGCAACGTTTATTGGCTCAGATCCGGGGACCTGCGTCAATGACCTGCTGGGGGGTTTGACTTTCGAACTTTCCGAAGTTCTGCTTGAAGCGCATGGCCAGGTCTTTGTAGCGGCGGTCGTACTCCTTCCTGTCAGGCCAGGAGGAGGCAGGCTCGAGCACGTCATCGGGGACACCCGGGCAGTGCTCAGGAACTTCGAAGCCGAAGATGGGATCTTTTTTATAGGTCACATCGTTGAGCTTTCCGCTCAGCGCCGCGTTCAACAGCGCACGCGTATGGCGAATGGAGATGCGCTTGCCGACACCGTAGGGACCTCCCACCCAGCCGGTATTAACCAGCCAGCACTGCGCGCCATAGCGCTCGATCTTGCGTTTCAACAGCTCGGCGTATTTATAGGGATGGTGGACCATGAAGGGTCCCCCGAAGCAGGCCGAGAAGGTGATCTCGGGCTCCTTTCCCAGGCCGACCTCGGTGCCGGCGATCTTGGAGGTGTAGCCGCTGATGAACTGGTAGAGGGCCTGGTCGGGGGAGAGGCGGGCGATAGGCGGCATGACCCCGCTGGCGTCACAAGTCAACAGGATGACGTTGCGCGGATGCCCGGCTTTCCTCTCCGGGACGGCATTGGCAATGAACTCCAAAGGATAGGACGCGCGCGTGTTCTCGGTGATCGACTCATCATCCAGGTCGATCAGGCGTGTAATTGGATCGTAAGGGACGTTCTCAAGGATGGTCCCGTACCTCTTCGTGGTGGCATAGATCTCCGGCTCGGCCGATTCGGATAATCCGATCACCTTGGCGTAGCAGCCGCCTTCGAAGTTGAAGACGCCATCATCGCTCCAGCCGTGCTCGTCGTCGCCGATGAGACGGCGGGTCGGGTCAGCGGAGAGAGTGGTCTTGCCGGTGCCACTCAGGCCAAAGAACAAAGCCACGTCGTTCGAGTTATCCGGGTTAACGTTGGCAGAGCAGTGCATCGAGAGCACGCCCTCGAGCGGTAGGAGGTAATTCAGGATCGTGAAAACCGATTTCTTGATCTCGCCCGCGTAGGCCGTGTTGCCGATGATGGCCAGCTTCCGCTCGAACGACAGGCAGATGAACGTGTCGCTGCCTGTGCTGTCCACGGATGGCATGCCCTTGAAGGACGGCATGGCGACGATGGTGAACTCGGGCAGGAAGCGCTTGTACTCCTCCAGCGACTGCGGCAGGAGGAACATGTTGCGCACAAAATGACTGTGCCAGGCCAGCTCCGTGACGATGCGTACGGGCAGGCGATAATTCTCATCCGCCCCGGCATAGACGTCCTGGACGAATACATCCCGTCCCTGCAGGAACCCGAGCATGCGGTCATACAGGACCTCGAACTTGTCGCCGTCAAAGGGACGGTTGTACACTCCCCACCAGATGTTATCTTCTGAATCGACATGCCGGACGACAAATTTATCGTTGGCCGAGCGGGCCGTGTGCTTGCCGGTAAAGGCCACGAAAGGACCGCCTGCCACAGTGGCGCCTTCATTGCGGAATATGGCCTCTTCGTAAAGCGCCTCGGTCGGCAGGTTCCAATACGCCAGCCGCAAATTGGAGATGCCGTGATTGGACAGGTTGTAATCCGCCTTTCGGGCCTGGGCGACACTTTCGGCGGGTGTTTTGATGTTAAGTAAATTGTTCATTTGTTCTCCGTGTTCGTAGACAGGCACACATCGATAAATGTTCTACCGGGTTAGCTGTATCCCTGTGCACTTGTTTACCTGTATGCATCATCACATCCAATCCCGGATCATCTTCTTATCGCCAATATAGATCTCATTCGGGGAGGTCGGGTCGAGGGCCCACTTGATGCGGGCGATGCCTTCGGTGACGTCCTTGACACTGCCGGCGAATGAGATGCGGATATGTCCCTCCATGCCGAACTCCTTGCCCGGAACGGTCACGACCATGGCTTTCTTGAGCAGGAACCTGGAGACCTCCTCGGAGTTGTTGCTGAACGCCCGGATATCGGGCAGCGCGTAGAATGTGCCCTGGGGCGGTATCAGGCGCGCTCCGTTGAAGGTCTGCATCTCCTGCAGGACGACATCCCGGTTGTTCTGAATCTGCAAACGCAGCGCCTCGACCACGGATTGCAGGCCGTTCAGCGCGCCCTCAGCCGCCGCCTGCGCCAGGGGCGACACGCACGAAGTGGTCTGTGCCAGCACATTGGACATGACCCGAACCAGGGCACGCGGCCCCACCACCCAGCCGATGCGAAAGCCGGTCATGCCGTAGAGCTTGGCCACGCCGTTGACCACGATCACGTTGGAATTCTCGACATCCCGTTTGGTGAATTCATATGCCGGCGCCGCCCGGTGATGGTCGAAGGTCAGCTTGTGATAGATATCGTCGCAGATCATGAAGATGCCCTTCTTCTCGCACAGGCTCACGATCTTTTCGATCAGTTCGGGCGGATAGATCGCGCCCGAGGGATTGTTGGGGCTGTTGACGATGATCGCCCGTGTGGAGGAGGTCACTGCCCGCTCGATATCCTCGAAGCGCGGCGTGAAGGTCCCATCCTCGGGCGTGACCACCACGGGGATACCCAGGCACATCTTGATCATCTCAGTGTAGGAGACCCAGTACGGGGCGATGACGATCACCTCATCCTGCGGGTTGAGGATGGAATAAAAGATATTAAAGAGCGACTGCTTGGCCCCGTTGGTGACGATCACATTTTCCGGGGCGACCAGCCGGTCGTAACTTTCCTCTGTGTAGCGGATGACCGCCTTCTTCATGGACGGCAGGCCATCGGGCGGTGTGTACTTGATCTCGCCGCTAGTCAGCTTTGCCCCGGAGGCCAGGACCGCAGCAATGGGGGTTTTGTTTTTGGGCTCGCCGATGCCCAGGTTGATTACGGCCTCCCCCCGCTCCTTCAATAAACGAGCTTCCTCGTTCAAGGCAAAGGTCGGCGATTCGGCGATCTCACTCGCCAGTTTGCTTAGCTTCATTGATTCTCCTTGTGTAGGGACTTCAAAGCGCAGGGGTGTGATTCCCCTGGTGACACCGGACGCTTTTGAAGCCTTGGGTATAAATAAAATCTGGTCAGAGAAATTCTCTGACCAGATATGATTCCCTAACCGCTCGCAGCGGCGCTGACAATCGAATTGTCAGACGTTTGTAGCATGTGGTGATTATACCCGCATTCCTTTGGGTTCTGCCTCCAGGCGTAACCTTTCAGAGATGAAGAGTATCACATCTTTTTTGTTAAGAGCAGATCCTTGAAAACGGTTTTATTTTGTGCAGGGGAACTTGGCCGGATCCAGATCCGTGGCAATGCTCCATAACCGGTCAAATTCCTGCATGTACAGGCTGGCGATCTCGGGGCTGTCGATGATGATCACATTTTCGTCATTGTTGTCCGTGGCGTTGCTCGAAAAATTGAACGAGCCGCTGATCACAATGTGGTTGTCGATAATGATGACCTTATCGTGCAGGAACCTCGGGTTGCCGTCCTGGCGGACGGGGACATGGGCGCAGTAGAACGTCTTCATTTCTGAGCTGTCCGTTTCGCTGCCGGTCTTCTCGTAGATCCCGGCCGTATCCACGCCCGCACTGGCCCGGTCGATCATTGCCTTGGCGAGCGGATAGTCGGTGAAGTTGAAGGCCAGGAAGCGGATATTGGAACGAGCGCTCGACACGATGGGGATCATATGATCCATCACCTTGTCTTCCGGTGAAAAATAGATTTGGATGGGTGTCCCGTTGACCGTGACCGACTGCTGGTCGGCGGTGGACGGCGACTTGGGACCGAACTGGCCGTTCCACATTTCCTCGAATTCGCGCTCATAGATGGCGGCCACCTCCGGCGATTGGATGACGATCGTATTATTGTTCTGCTGGAAGACGCCGCTTTTGGTGATGTTGGTCGAACCGGTCCAGGCGGTCTCGCCGTCGAAGATCCAGAACTTGTTGTGCATGAGGGCCGAGCGTGTGTCGGCGCGCACTTCGATGCCGGCATCCTGCAGCATTTTGAACTGGCCGCGGCCGGGCTCGGAGTCCGCATCGATCCCGTTCTCGTTGTCGGTGACCCAGCGCACGTCCACGCCGCGCTGTTTGGCGGTGATCAGCGCTTCGGCCACAGGAGTGAGGTCAAACTCAAAGGAGGCGATATGAATGCTCTTCTGAGCGGCGTTGATCTTATCGATCAGGCGGCCCTCGATCGCGCCCTGCCAGTCATCCGGGTTGTTCACATGAGTCGGGTCGGTGAAATAGACCTCCCACCACGAGCCGCTGGCATTGACCGATGTTGGCACACTTCCCGGCCCACTGGCAGTGGCAGGCGCGGAGACCGGGGTATCCGTCCCCTCGGGCAATGGAGTAGCGGGACCTTTTCCTGACAGTAAATTGTAGATCCCGATGATGACCAGGGCGACGATGGTGACAAGCGCGATGGATGCATTCGATCTCGTTGATCTGCGTTTCGGCGACATATCTTCTCCTTAGCGGGCTTCGTTAAATAATTTCTTTAAGTTCAATATTTGTTGTTGTGGGGTGACCTGGGCGGCATTCGTGGAATTGAGTAGCGCATCCAACTGCCCGGCGGATGGCAGGGGAGTCCCTTCGCCGCGGATGACCTTCTGGTAGCCCAACAGCTTCTCCCGCAGCTGTATCCGGTCGTCCGGCTCCGTGTAGCTACCGGCCGCCCAGTTCCCTGCCGAGCGTATCAGCTGTCTCACCGCTTTCAAACGCGGCTCGAGCGCGAGCTCCGCCGCCTCATCATCCATGCCCGCGGTCTCGTTCACCAGCGACCTCACCATGGATTTTCCCCACTCCAGCATTTCAGCTGCCGCCTCTGTATCCAGCATTTCCATCAGCGCTTCGTTGCCGGTGATCTCCTCAATCGCTTTTTGGACGCGTGCTTCGATATCAACCATGGATAAAAGTATAGCCGATTTATAACTCCAATGCCATAAAGTCCTGCGGCGTTCCCAGGGGGAACCGGTTCGTGGACGGCTCGATGCGTTTGATCAGGCCCAGCAACACCTCCCCGTTTCCCGCCTCGACGAAAGTGTCGATCCCGTTTGCGAGCATGTGCTGCACCGACTCGGTCCAGCGCACACGGGACTGCATCTGGGCCTGGATGTCGGCACGCAGGTCTGTGTCCGTCGTCAATGAGCTGGCGTTCACGTTGCCGACCACCGGGATGAGCGGCGTCCCGATCGAGCAGGCTTCCACCGCCGCGTTCCACTCGGCCTGGATCGAATCCATGAGTGGAGAATGGGCAGCGATACTGACGGCCAGTGGAACCGCACGCTTTGCCCCGGCAGATTTTGCAGACGCCATGGCACGCTCGAGCGCCGGCTTGTGACCCGAGATCACCACCTGCCAGGGACAGTTGTCATTGGCAACCTGGACGACCTCGCCTCCTGTGCTCGCCTCGGCACAGACCTGTTCCAGGACGGAGAGGTCCAGGTTCAGGATGGCTGCCATGCCGCCGGGGTTGAGCTCCCCGGCCTGCTTCATCAATTCGCCGCGTTTACGGACGAGTCGCACGCCATCTGAAAAGGACAGGGCGCCGGAGGCCGTCAGCGCAGACAGCTCACCCAGGGAATGCCCGGCAACGGTAGACGGCCAGGCATCCGGGTAGAGAGACGTGAATATCCGCCAGGCAGCGATCGAATGGACATATAAAGCCGGCTGGGTGTTGACCGTTTCGTTGAGCTCGTCAGCTGCACCATTCCACATGAGATCGGATAGAGGAAAGCCCAGGATGGAGTTGGCTTCGTCGAAGGTTTCTGCTGCTGCTGGATATTTTTCCGCAAGCTGCTTTCCCATGCCGACGGCCTGGGATCCCTGGCCGGGGAAGAGAAATGCGGTGGATTGAAGAGGCAGTTTCATGAAGGGAGTCTCCGGATGTTCGTAAGTGTGTATATGCAAATCGCGCTCAGCTGGGCAACGCAAGCCAGCTCACCTGCACTGCACCAGATGCAGTGCGGTGCAAGTGCCATTCATGCTGTCCCATCAGGTGCGCGACCGCCGCCTTATTAAACACAAACGGGCCGTGGAAGTCACGACCCGTTTTGCGAAGGCGGAAGGCCTTAGCTGGCGCTCTTCTTTTCCTTCTTGACCTCAACGACTTCTCGACCTTCGTAGAATCCGCAATTGGGACAAACGGTGTGGGGAAGACGCATGGAGCCGCAGTTGGAGCAGGCGGTCAGGTTCTGTGGCTGCAGGGCATCGTGCGCGCGGCGCATGTCGCGGCGGCTCTTCGAGTGTTTGCGCTTTGGATGTGGGGGCATTTATCTTTCTCCTTGGATACGGTTGCACGGGCAAATAATTGCTCCGGTTGTTTATAAATCGAGCGGGCTGATTATATCGGCAGGATGGACGAGCGTCAAGGACTAGATGTCACCCATAACGAGCTCTCTCTTCCCTCCGTCTTAAAGAATACCGCAGTCAATCAAGCGGGAATCTACAAAGGAGAGCTACAGGATGAAATTAAATAGACGCAATGCCCTGGATGGGAAAGTTGCGATCGTCACCGGCGCTTCATCAGGGATCGGAGAATCGACGGCCCGTGAATTCGCACAGGGAGGAGCCATCACCATCCTTGCTGCCAGGCGGGTGGAC
>JBLMZU010000588.1:0-5347 GCA_050258995.1 Bacteroidota bacterium | reverse complement strand
CTTTGCCGCGGAAAAAGGCGTCGAGGTGCTGCTCGATGCGCTGCCGATCATCTTAAAGAAGTATCCGAACGCACAGGTTCTGTTCGCGGGGACCTATCAGAACGTGATGGGCGAGCAGGTTTATTCCGACCGGCTGATGCCGCGCATCCGGGATTACGAGCATACCGGCCACTGGAACTTTCTGGGCAACCTGGATCCCGTAGAAATGGCGGCCTTTTATCCCAACCTGGATGTGCTGACCGTCCCGTCACTGAACTCGACTGAGGCATTCGGCCTGGTACAGATCGAAGCGATGATGAACGGGGTGCCGTGCGTCCCATCGGCGCTGCCTGGGGTGCGGCAGCCGGTTATGATGCATGGGATGGGGCGCGTGGCCCGCATCGGGGATCCCGCCGACCTGGCGGCCTGCATCCTGGAGGTCCTGGACGAGCCCGGGAAATACCGCGGCGACATCGAGGCCATCAAGACGGCCTATAAGCCAGACTCGATCGCGGCGGAATATGAAAAGCTGTTCCAGCGCCTGATTAAAAAAGGAAGGTAGTCATAAAACCGATGGGCATCAGTACGAGCGGGCTTCTTGTAGAAGTGTTAGTTCTGATTCTGTTTTTCAGTCTTCCAATGATTTCATTGATTGACCTGGCAAAAAGAAAACTGGCCGGCATCCCGCTGGCAATCTGGGCCGTCTTCCTTGTGGTTATCCCATTGATGGCTCGATTGCCTGCCGGATCATCCGACCCACTGCTGAGATGAAAGCTTGAACAAGGACTTTTTATTTTTACATTTACGTGACCTGCCCTACTTCCGGGCTTTTTTACGCGCTGTGGAGAGTACCTATTACCAGGATCTGCCCCTGCCTTCGCCCGTCTACGATGTGGGCTGCGGCGACGGTCATTTCGCCTCCCTGACCTTTGACAGGCAGATCGACGTGGGACTCGATCCATGGCATGGACCCATCCACGAAGCCCAAAAGTATGGTGCGTATAAATCATTGGTGGAGGCGGACGGAGCAAAATCCCCCTTCCCCCCGGAATACTTTGCCAGCGGGTTCAGCAACTCGGTGCTCGAGCACATCCCTCACATCGACGCAGTACTGGCCGAGACGGCAAGAGTATTAAAGAAGGAGGCACCCTTTTACTTCTGCGTGCCCAACACGCGGTACCTGAGCGAGCTTTCGATCTCGCGCCTGCTGGGAAAAGGGTATACCGAGTGGTTCCGCAAAATCTCGCGCGTCAGTCACGCGGATGAGCCGGACGTCTGGCAGAAGAGGCTGGAGCAGGCAGGCTTTCGGCTCGAGCGCTCCTGGCATTATTTTTCGCCCGATTCCATGCGCGTGTTAGAATGGGGCCATTATTTTGGCGTCCCCTCGGTCTTTGCCCGGGTGCTGACCGGACGCTGGATCATCGTCCGCGAGCCGTGGAACCTGTGGCTGACAAAGAAGTATGTGAGCAAATATGCGTCCCCAGAGCCGGTCGATAATGGGACGTTCACTTTTTATATTGCGAGGAAAAGGTAATAAGGTAACAAATAGGCAGGTATACAAGCGGACAAGCGCTTCCACCTGTGTACTTGTTTACTTGTATCCCTGCAGCACTTTGTAAACCATGTCTTTCGACGAAAAGTATTTTTCCACGCATACGTATGCCAATGTCACATTCGCCAAGTACAGCATGTACTGGTGGTCGAATCGTTTTAACGCGATCCTGGCACGGCGGTATGGAAAAAGCGGGGCACGCCTGCTGGAGATCGGCGTCGGCATGGGACACCTGGTCGGCCAGCTAGAGGATACATTTGAAACCTTTGGCATGGACGTGAACCACTGGGCAGTCCAGCAGTCGAGATCTGTGATCAGGAAAACACAACTGCAGACTGCCAGCGCCCAGGAGCTTCCCTATCGGGAGGCAGCATTCAACGTTGTGATCATCAAGCACATCGTAGAGCATTTGCCCGATCCCGAAAAGGCGATCCGTGAGATCGGGCGTGTCACCGAGCCGGGCGGGGTTTTGATCCTGGCCACGCCCAATCTTGATTCAATGCTCAAGCCATGGAAGGGCGACAGGTGGATCGGCTACCAGGATCCCACCCACATTTCTCTCAAGCGTCCCGCGGAATGGCTCGAATACATCCGCAGCGCGGGCTTTAAGCCGGTTAAATATTTTTCAGATGGCTTTTGGGATGTGCCGTACGTTCGTTATGTGCCCAATCCGGTCCAGAAGTTATTCTTTGGGTCGCTCGGCGGATTTCAGGCGATCACAGGCTGGATCTTTCTCCCTCCGCGCTGGGGAGAGAGCATTTTGGTGATAGCAAAAAAACAGTAAATTGCCTTGCGAAGGTAGAGTCAGTTTCATTACACCTTCCCCAAAAGCCTTCGCAGGGGTTATAAAACGAGAGAAAAGAGATGAGTGAGGAGAAGCAAAATCCCGGCCGGTATCCACTGGGCGAACCCAGCGTGCTCGACTACGTTAAATCGCTGTTGCGCTTCGGCCGCGGCGAGCGGATTCGCATCCCGGATGGAGAACAACCGTCCGCAGTGGACGAGCAGGACCCCGCTACCGTAATCGAAGAGGAAGCGATCCGGCGGGATGTAATCCCTTCCACCCAACAGAAGGCAGATCTCCAGGAAGAGCATCTCCCCCTCGCCGCGGCATCTTTTCCATTCCCCTGGCGATCCCTGCTTGCCCTGGTCCTTGGCCTGATCGGCCAGCAGCTTTTCGAACCACCTCCTTCAAACACATCCTACGGGTATGTATTCTATATCGTCGCACTGGTGTTCCTGGGCTGGGCCATCCAGCGCGGCGAGTGGAACCTATATCCGCTTGCGCCGCACTCCGAGGGCAACGATCCGCAGACCTATCGTCTCCTCCCCCTGATCGCCAGCGTCGTGCTTGGGATCGGGGCATTTGCATCCCTGGGGAATAACTTTTTTACACTTTTCAATGTAATCCTCTGGCTGTCGGCTGTCTTCTGCTTTCTCTGGGCGTTCTGGCTGCGGCAGCCGTCCACCGGGAAGTCCACATCCTTCTTCCAGCGCGGCGACTGGACCCTCAATACCGTTCTGTGGACATCGATCCTGGTCGCCGCGACCGTCCTGGTTTTCTTCTTCCGCTTCTATCAAACCCAGACCGTGCCGCCCGAGCCATTCAGCGACCACGCCGAAAAGATCCTGGATGTTTACGATGTCTCCCAGGGCATTACACATATCTTCTTTCCGCGCAACACGGGCCGCGAAGCCATCCAGATGTATTGGACAGTGCTCATTGCAAAGGTATTCGGCACCGGTCTTTCGTTTCTCAGTCTCAAGCTCGGGACCGCCATCCTTGGCTTTTTAACCCTGCCCTTTATCTACCTGCTGGGCAGGGAGATCGGGGGCAAACGCGTTGGTCTGTTCGCCTTCGTCCTGGTGGGGATCGGGTACTGGCCCAATGTGATCAGCAGAGTGGGGCTGCGCTTTCCGCTGTATCCACTTTTCGTGGCACCCACGCTCTTTTATTTGATCCGCGGACTGCGGACGCGCAACCGCAACGACTTCCTGCTCTCGGGTCTGTTCCTGGGGCTCGGCCTGCACGGCTATAGTCCCTTCCGGATTGTGCCGTTCGTGGTCATTGCCGCCTTCGTCCTGTTCTGGTTGCATGATCAGTCACGGGGCGCGCGCAGGGACGGGGTTGTCTGGCTGGCGCTGGCCGGGTTTACCTCCCTGTATGTTTTCCTGCCGCTCCTAAGATATTGGGTGGATGAGCCGGCCGTATTCGGGTTCCGGGCTGCCACCCGCCTGAGCGGACTCGAGACGCCAATCACACAGCCGATCTGGAAGATCTTCCTTTCCAACGTTTGGAACGCGCTGCGCATGTTCAACTTCAACGACGGGCAGATCTGGGTCCATTCGGTGACCGACCGCCCGGCGCTGGATGTGATTACAGCGGTCCTGTTCACATTTGGCGTCGTGCTGATCATCGTCCGGTATGCCCGCAAGCGCCACTGGCTGGACCTGTTCCTGCTGGTCTCCATCCCCCTCCTGCAGCTACCTTCCACCTTGTCGCTGGCTTATCCAAGCGAAAATCCGGCCCTGAACCGGGCAGGCGGGGCCTACATCCCTGTATTTATCCTGGCTGCGCTGGCGCTCGACGGACTGGTCACTGCCATTGGGCTGGGAATGCCAACCTTTAAAAACAGCCTGGGAAGGCGATCGATCGTCAGCATCGGGTTGTTGATCTTCCTGCTACTGGGTTCAGCGCGGCAGAATTATGACCTGGTTTTCCGCCAGTATTACGAGGCCTTCCGCGCAGGGTCGTGGAACTCATCCGACATGGGCCGGGTGATCAATCAATTCAAGCAGATGTATGGTGAGACGGATACTGTTTGGATCGTGCCCTTCCCCTATTGGGTCGATACGCGCCTGCCTGCCGTCTGGGCCGGCATCCCGAACCGCGACATGGCGATGTGGCGGGAAAACCTGCCAGGCACGGTAGAATTGCCGGGGCCCAAGATGTTCCTGGTCAAGGCCAATGTCGACGATCCGACCGCGAACGACCAGGATACCCTGGATGTCCTGCAAAAACTGTATCCGCAAGGCGAGCTGACCCTGTTCGACTCAGACATACCCGGGCATGATTTCTGGGTCTTCACGGTGCCGAAATAGGCACCTGCACCGTCCGGTATTGCAATTTTAGTTAGCTGGTAGATTTTTACGCCGCCTCGTATCCCTAGATGGCATCCGCCAGGGGCGGCTGGAACCTATGAAGAATCGCGAAAAATATCCCTGGATCTACGATCTCCTTTTCCTGCTGGTATTCGTGCTGGCGGGCTATTTGCGTCTGACCGGTGTGGGTTGGGGCGAGGCCCAGCACCAGCACCCGGATGAGAACTTCCTGGCCAGCGTGCTGGCGAGCCTGCAAACTCAAAAATGCACGGATGCCACCCTCCCGATTGAGACCTGTCCGCCGAATCAAAGGACCTGGCTGAGCGTCGCCGATTATTTCAACAGCAAGACCTCCCCGCTCAACCCCTATAACCGCGGCTACGCCTTCTTCGTCTACGGCGATCTGCCCATGACCATTGTCCGCGTGGCAGCGGATATCACACAGACGTATGATGTGAAGATCCTGGGCCGCCAGTTTTCCGCCCTGGCCGATCTGTTCACGATCTTCCTGCTTTACCTGGCGGTCTCGCGCCTGTATGACCGGCGCGTGGCGCTGCTGGCATCCCTGTTCTCGGCATTGGCCGTGATGCAGATCCAGCAGTCGCACTTCTTTACAACCGACCTGTTCGTCAACGCCTTTGCCTTCCTGGCCATCTATTTCGCGGTCAGGATCCTGGATGCCCGGGCTCCGGAAAACATGACCTTGACCGAGGA
>JBLMZU010000587.1:0-12358 GCA_050258995.1 Bacteroidota bacterium | reverse complement strand
GCTCCGGATCGGCCGGGGCGGGGTTCAGGTCAAAGCGATAGACCATTTGCCCGATGTGGATCCTGTCCCCGTGCACGAGGCGCTGGCCTTCGCGCGTGACCGGCTCATAATTTACCCATGTGCCGGCAATCGATCCGTGATCGTAGATGATGAAGCTGCCGTCCTCCGTTTGCCTGATCCGTGCGTGGAGCGGCGAAATGGACGGATCGTCAAGCACACGCTTCGATTGTACCGGGTCTGTGCCAAAAGTCATATCCCTTTCGGCAAGTGGGATCGGGGCCGCGCTGGCCGGCTCGCCGCCGTTCGTCAGGCGGGTCAGGTAGGCCGGGGCATTCATGAGCACGCGCGCCGGCTTGGGCGGGAAGATTGCCTTGCGCGGCTGGGTCCTGACCTTTTTCGTCGCGGACGTGGGCGGCTCGGCTGCGGCAATGACCGGCTGGGTGACAGGGTCTTCCATCTGCCGGCGTCGGGCTTTGCGCCGTTTGAAGATGCCGATATTCATCCGGCCGCGCAGCAGGATGGCGAGCAGTAAAAGGCCCGCCAGCGCAATGGCACCGATGATGATGTAGGAGCTGTACCGGCCGACCAGGCCGCGGATGCCTCCCGGCGGCTGGACCACGGTCAGCGCGACCGGGATCGCGATGCTGGACTTGCTCAAGCCAAGCGTATCCTCGACCTGGGCAACGATCTCGTGCTGACCGCTCTCTGTATACGCATCCAGCTTCCAGATGAATTTTTCGAACGGCGCGCTTGTGTTCTCATCCACGACCTTGCCGTCCACGAGCAGCGTGGTGCGCTTCAGGTCACGCGGGTGCCCATCGGGGAACTCGACCAGGATCTCGAGTGGCTGCCGCGAAGGTGTGAAATTATCGGAATAGGGATCGTCCGTCGGCGGCTGGCGCGTGATCTGCAGGGGCGGCGAGATAAAGATCGGGTTGGGAGGCTGGACGTCCACCTGGAAGGTCTTGTCGGGTGCTGTAATCTCTCCATCCGGGGTCTTCAACTTCAGGCCCAGGGTATGGTCGTCGGATGTCGTCGCTGCGGAAGTATAGGACAGGGAATAGATATTTCGCAGGGGAGCAAAATACTGGCTGGGATCCGGGAATTGCTCCTTGCCCGAATAGGGGAAGAAACCGCCATTGGTCTGCTGGGCCAGCAGCCTGAATGCATTGGCGCTGGGAGAGTTGAACTGGGTGTCCGCGTCGATGAACCAGACGAAGACCCGCACTTTGGTGTCGATGGCCTGCTGGATGAAAGGCGCAATGCTTTTGTCGATGTCGGGGTCATCCATGTGCGGTGTGATGAACAGGATGGCCCGCTGCATGCCCGGCTCGAGGGCCGGCGCGTTGACTGTATCGAGGGCGATGGCCAGCGACTGCAGGTTGGGCGTGGTGGCGCGAAAGTCGGGTTTGAAGGAATCCAGGCTGACAAACCAGTCCCTGGCGGAGCCGTGGCTGATCAGCGAACCGGAAAGCGAGACCAGGCTCAGATCATCCTTCGAATTTTCCGGCTGGGCGTTGACCCAGTTCCCCAGCGCCTCCACCACCCGCGAGAAGCGCGTCACGCCGGTCCCATCCCGGACTCCCAGCGCCGGCCCCGGATTGATGCCCACCACGATCTGCGCCGGGGCGCTGGTCTGCTCCAGGGTGTCGACCGGCCGCGGCTGGCCATCTTCATAGACCGTGACATCGGACGGCTTGAGGCCGGCGATGAAATCACCGTTGGAGGCAAACGCATTCATGAGGGCGGCCACTTTGGGGAAGGCCCGCGTGTCGATGGCGCTGATCTCCGCGAAAGTCGACGCCTGGGCGCGCACCGATAGATGGGTCGCAAGGAGCAGGCTCACACTTAACAGAAGCGGGAGAATTTTACGCATTCGCCTCGATGATGACAGGTGGCTTGTCCTGGGGTTTGACGAGCCGCATATAGGTCAGGGTCCAGGCCGATTCAACGTATGAAACCAGGATGCCCCGGGCCAGCCATAGGAACGGCGACAAAATGCAAACACAAGCCAGCGCAATGACCATCGGGGTCCAGTTGGGAGCCCGTCCCGACGCTGCCCCTGCCACGAAGGCAAGCGTGGCGGGCAGGACCACGATCAGGACCGGGATTGCGATAACGAACCCCACCCCCAATCCGATCACCGCCAGGATGAGGGCCATGATGATGATCGGGCCCAAATTGACACGGAAGATGTCCCAGCCGCGGCTGAGGGCGGGCAGGAGGCCGTGATCCTCCAGCACGATCGCCCGCTCTGCCTGGCGGACGATCAGGTTGACAAGGATGCCGACCGGCACGAGCAGGCACATGCAGCCCAGGAAGAGCGGGGTCAAAGCCAGGATGCCGAGTGCAGAGGTGCTGCTTCCCCGGGCCATGGCAATTCCAAACACCAGAAAACCTGCGACCATCGCCCCGATCACAAACAAAAATGGAAGACTGACCAGGACGGACAGCCCGAACACACGCCAGAAGTAGGACAGACTTTCGCTGAAGAGCTGGCCGAATGCCGCGCTCTCCCCGGCCTCGATCTGCCCGGTACCCCGGATCAATCCGATCCTGCCGACCGTCCCGAAAAAGAGCGCGATGACCCAGAGAATGCAAACCAAGGCAACGGTAATGCTGATGATGGCGACAGCGTTCTGACCCACAAACGCGAAGAAGCGCTGGATTTCGGGGGGAATGTTGGGAGTTCCACCGTTGAAATCCCCGCTGTTAAAGTTGTAGTTCACATTAAAGCTTGGACCGCCGCCGCTGCAGCTTGCCAGGATCCCGAAAATCCAGAACACCTTGTGTTTCCAGATGATCTGCCAGGCACGGGAAAGGATCTCGCCAAAGTTGAAGTTCATGTTGGCTCCTTCAGAGTCAGGCTATTGTAACGCTGTCTGCAGTACAGTAGAACGGGTCAGTCGCAGGTAGATGTCCATGAAGGCCGACCTGATAAAGGTGGCAGCCACCCCCTGGACAAGTGCCAGGATGGGCAGCAGGACCAGGCTGAGAACGATCACAGACTCGCCGAACCCCTGGGCATTAAAACCCGTCAGGGGACCCTGCATTCTCAGAAACAGGAACAGGAACGGGATGCCCAGCGGCAGGAGAAAAATCAGGCTCAGGAGGAAGACGCCGAGATACAGCACAAGCGAGAAGCGGACAAACGGCCAGAAGTGAATCCGCATCAGTGCCCAGCTCCGTGAAAGGGCGGACCTTACGCCCCTGTTATCCGCAATCACGGCAGCCTGCGACAGCTCCGCCAGGGCGTAGGCCATCAGCATGGCCGGGTAGAGGAAGAAAAGCAGGGGCACGAGGCAGGTCAGGCCCAGTCCCCGCGTGGCAATACCGAACAGGGTCATGCAGCTGAACACGGGCAGCAGCACGAGGCTGGCCGCGCCGCCCACCAGCACGGTGACCGATAGGATGCGCCAGAAATATTCCAGCCCATCCTGAAGCAGATCCCGGAAAGGCAGCTGGGGGCGCCCATTTTCCACTCGCAGCATCCCGAGCGAGGAGGCAGCGGCCCCGACGACATACAAAAGGATCGACAACAAAATCACAAGGAGATCGATGCTGCCCAAAAGAGAAAGATAATAGGTCGGACTGATGGATCCCTGCCTGAACAGGGAATAGGGGCCGAGAAAAAACATGGGAATGAAAACTGTGGGGAGAAAAAGAAAACCAAACAGAATGGGAAACATGTTAAACACCCAGAGCACCTTGTGCCTCCATGTGATCTGCGATGCCCGGGCGAGGATTTCCCCGATGTCAAAATTCAAGGTTCCTCCTCAATCCAAAATCAAAAAACTAAATTCTCAAATCCAGATCATTCCCATTCGATGGTTGCAGGCGGCTTGCTGGTAATATCATACACGACCCGGTTGATTCCGTCTACTTCGTTGACGATCCGGCTCGAGATCCTGGACAGCAGATCGTGCGGCAGGCGTGCCCAGTCGGCGGTCATGAAATCCTCCGTGGTCACAGCCCGGATGGCGGCCGCCTCCTGGTAGGTGCGCTGGTCGCCCATTACTCCCACGGAGCGCACGGGCAGGAGAACGACAAAGGCCTGGGAGGTCTCCGCCCTTTTCCCTAAAAACCCCGCCCTGGATAGTTCCTCGATCAGGATCGCGTCCGCCGCCCGCAGACGGGAGGCGCGCTCGCGGGTCACCTCCCCGAGACAGCGCACGGTCAGCCCGGGACCCGGGAATGGCTGCCGCCATACGAGCGACTCCGGTAGCCCGAGCGCTTCGCCAACCGCCCGTACCTCGTCCTTGAACAGATAGCGCAGCGGCTCGACCAGCTCGAACTGCATATCCTCCGGCAGGCCGCCGACGTTGTGGTGGGTCTTGATCTTCTCCGCCTTGTTGCGGTCGGGTGCGGACGATTCGACCACGTCCGGATAGATCGTCCCCTGCACCAGGAACCGGGGTTGGCCGAGCTGCCTGGCCTGGGCTTCGAAGACACGGATGAATTTTTCCCCGACGATCCGGCGCTTCTGTTCCGGCTCGGTCACCCCGGCCAGCGCCGAGAGGAATTCATCGCTTGCATCAACCGTGATCAGCTCGGAATGCAGGTTGTTACGGAATGCCGAGGCAACCTGTTCGCCTTCGTTCTTGCGAAGCAGCCCGGTGTCCACGAACACCGCCACCAGCTGGTCGCCGACCGCCTCATGGACCAGCGCGGCTGCGACGGATGAATCCACGCCGCCCGAGACTGCAGCCAGCACGCGCCCGCCTCCAACCTGTTTTCGCACCCGTTCCACGGACTCATCGATGATCGACTTCGGCGTCCATTGCGGCTTGGCTCCACAAATCTCGATCACAAAATGCTGGAGCAGCTTGTGCCCATTCGGCGTATGGTGGACCTCGGGATGGAACTGCACGCCAAAATATCGTCGCTGCATATCACCCATCGCCGCAAAGGGACTGTTCCCGCTGCGCGCCAGGGGAATGAATCCCTCCGGCAGCCGCGTGATCCGGTCGCCGTGCGACATCCAGACCGTGGAGAGCTCATCCAGCATGGTGCCCCGGACCGTTGGTTCGATCTGGGCAAAGCCATATTCGCGCTGCGCGGAGGGATCCACCTGCCCGCCCAGGGCATGGGTCAGGGCCTGCATGCCGTAGCAAATCCCAAGGACCGGCAGGCCCGTCTTGAAAATAAAACCCTGGATATGAGGTGCGCCCTCTTCATAGACGGATTTTGGTCCACCCGAGAGGATGAATCCCTTCGGCGCGATGGAGAGAATTTTTTCCATGGGCGCGTCCCAGGGGAACAGCTCACAGTAGACCTGCGCCTCACGCACACGGCGGGCAATGATCTGCGCGTATTGCGAACCGAAATCAAGGATGGCGATAGAGTCCATAAAAAGTTCCATGTTCAAGGTTGAAGGTCAAAGGTTTGGTTTTGACTTTAAACCTTCAACATCGGATATCAAATGAAAATGCAGCTGCGGAAAATCCTGGTATTCCCCGCCGTTGACGATCAGGCGATAGGCGGAAAGATGGAATTCATCCACCAGGCTCTGGACAGTGGAATACAGGTCGCTGAGAAAGGCCAAATCTCGTGCATCCAGTTCCTTCAAGGATGTCACTGCCTTTTTGGGCACGAGCAGGACATGAAATGCATAGGATGGCTTCGGATGCTGGAAGGCCATCAGTGTTTCTGTCTCACGCAGTCGTCGAACGGGGATCACAATGCTCATATGTGCAAAGATCCACCCAATGAGGGGAGCCAGCCACCAAAGCACCTTTCGCATTCCCAATCCACCAGGTACCCATGACCCTAATTTGGCTGCCCAAACACCACCCGGTCCCCTTCCATGGATGCAATGCAGGCCAGCGAATGGATCGGCACGCCCAGCGACTTGAGAGCCTCGCGCCCGCCTTCGAAGATCTTCTCGATCAACGCACCGATGCCAACGATCCGCGATCCGGACGCCTCTGCAAGCCGTGCCAGGCCCAAAATCGTCTGGCCGCTGGCCAGGAAGTCGTCGATGATCAACACCTTCTCGCCGTTGGCCAGAAATTCGGGCGAGACGATCAGCTCCACCATGCGCCCCTTGGTGTGGGAGGGGGCCAGGGTCAGATAGACCTGGTCGGGCATTGTGATCGGCTTGGTCTTGCGGGCGTAGACCACCGGCAGGCCGAGATGGACGGCGGTCGTCACAGCCGGGGCAATGCCCGAGATCTCGGCCGTCAGGATCTTGGTTGCGCCGATGTCGGCAAAGAGCCGTGCAAACTCCTTTCCACAGGCATCCATCAGAAGTGGATCGACTTGATGATTGACAAAACTATCCACCTTTAGAATTCCCCCACTCAAAACCCTGCCATCGCGCAGGATGCGTTCCTCCAGTTCCTTCATATGCGCCTCCTCTCTGAGCACTGCTTTGGTCATTTTACCATGTGGCCTGATCCCGTTCTTGCATGCCGATTTTATAATACCGCAAAGAATTCAATTTCCCTTGCCCACTTGCCGACTTGCCTTGACAACACATTAAGAGAGTCCTGAAAATCGAAGGGGGAGGCCGGGGGCTGTGTTAGAATCATTTTTCGTGATTGCAAAGGCCCCCTTGATCCTTGCCTCCAATTCGCCGCGCCGCCGGCAGCTGCTTGCCTTAACAGGCATCCCTTTCGTTGTCTCTGTCGCGGATGTGGATGAAAGCCAGCTTGCGAACGAAAGACCCGCCGATTACGTCTTAAGGCTGGCCGAGATGAAGGCGCGCGCCGTCCGAGCCGGGGCGGATCAATTCGTCCTGGCTGCTGATACGACTGTGGTCGATGGCAGTGATATCCTGGGCAAACCGAAGGATGAGGCGGAGGCGGTCGCCATGTTGACGCGTTTGCGCGGGCACGTGCACCAGGTCTACACCGGGATCGCGCTGCTGCATGCGGGTGATGGGCAGCTCCTCACCGACCTGTGTGTCACCGATGTGCCCATGCGCGAGTATACGGATGAGGAGCTACGTGCCTACGTGGCCACCGGCGACCCGCTCGACAAGGCCGGCGCGTACGCGATCCAGCATGCCGAGTTCCATCCCGTCGCCCGCATGGACGGCTGCTTCGCCAGCGTGATGGGGCTGCCGGTCTGCCATGTCATCCTGCAGATGCGAAAGATGGGCATCCAGGCGGACACTGATTTTTTTGCAGGCTGTGAAACCCTGTTGGAATACAACTGCCCGGTTTCCAATGCAATCTTGAACGGTGAGATGTAACATGTCCTGGCGAGGGCAGTACCAGAAGATTGCTTCGCTTCGCTCGCAGGGATATGTGGTTATTTTGAAAGGCAAAGAATGAAATTTCTTCGTTGGCTGAACATTATCGTCCTGGTGACTTTTCTTCTCGGCGCATGCAGCTCAAGTGGCGGTGTCCAGGTCCCAAACATTCTGTCCCGTGCGACAGATACGCCCCTGCCGCAGGCACTGGTCACGATCAGCCCGGCTCCCGATGCGAACGCGGCCATGAGTGCCTACCTGGATGCATTTAAAAAAGAAGATTACAACACCATGTATTCGATGCTGAGCAAGGCCGCGCAGGACTCCATCAGTCTGGAGGATTTTGCCAAGAAGAATCGCGACACCCTGAACACCATGAGCGCGAGCTCCTTTGACTACACCATAAACTCCTCCCTGGTAAATCCCTATTCGTCCGAAGTTTCCTATAACGTAAATTACCACACCGCACTGGTCGGGGATATTCAGCGCGATATGGTGGCACGTTTTGCACTCGAGAACGGTGAATGGAAGCTGAACTGGGATTCGTCCCTGATCCTTCCCGAGCTGACCGGTGGGAACGTCTTAAGCATGGATTACAGCGTGCCTGCCCGCGGCAACATCTACGATCGCAACGGCGATGTGCTCGCGGCCCAGTCGGATGCTTTTGCGTTCAGCATCCTCCCGGGCAATGTGAACGAGAAGAGCGAGCCAACGCTGCTGACCGAGGTCCAGGCCCTGTGCGGCAACAACCCCGAGGATCTGGCCGCGCAGATCGCCAGCACGCCGGCGCAGTGGCCGATCACTCTGTGTGTCGCTTCGGCCGACGAATCGGAGCGGATCCGCAACATCAACCCGAGCGGACTGGAGTTCACTCCCTTCAACTCCCGCTATTATTTCGAGCAGGGTGTGGGCTCGAATTTCGTTGGATATACCCTTGCCATCCCTCCCGAAAAACTGGATGAATACCGCCGCCTCGGCTATCGAGGCGACGAGCGCGTCGGTGCGGATGGGATCGAAGCCTGGGCCGAGGACTATCTCGCCGGGAAACATGGCGGCACGTTATACGTGGTCGACGCCTCCGGCAACCCGGTGACCAAGGTGGGCGAAAGCGCCCCCAAGGCAGCCGACTCTGTCTATCTCACGATCGACCGCAACCTCCAGAAGAATGCCCAAGATGCGATCAAGGGATTTACCGGCGCGGTGGTGGTGCTGGAGCGCGATTCGGGCAAGGTGCTCGCCATGGCCTCCTCCCCTGGGTTTGATTCCAACATGTTCTCGCCGGAGAACCCGAACGCCGGCGCGCAGTATGCAGAATTGAATCAAAGCTTCAGCTCGCCGCTCCTCAACCGTGCCACGATGGGACAGTATCCTCTCGGCTCGGTGTTCAAGATCATCACCATGGCAGCCGGCATGGAGAGCGGACTTTATACGCCCGAAACAACATTCGACTGCCAGTATCATTGGTCAAGGTTGTCCGATACGATCCGTAATGACTGGACCTGGGACCACTGCCAGACCAGGCTGGGAGAGGGCAAGGAATGCAATACGTCGGATAGCACTCCTTCCGGGGTTTTGACACTGCCGCAGGGCCTGATGCGCTCCTGTAATCCGTTCTTCTGGGATATCGGCTACACCCTGTATCAAAACGACCGGGCTGCCGATATTGCAAAAATGGCGCGCGCCTTCGGCCTGGGCCAGAAGACCGGCATCAACCAGGTTTCAGAAGAGGCTGGCAATATCCAGGATCCGACCGACCCGGTCGAAGTGGTCAACCAGGCCATCGGCCAGGGGACCGTGCAGGTCACACCTTTGCAGGTGGCCCGGTTTATTGCTGCGATCGGCAATGGCGGCACCTTGTATCGCCCACAGCTGGTGGATAAGATCGAGCCTGTCGATGGCACGGCCGCCGATGTGGTCTTCAAGCCGGATGCGCAGGGAACGCTTCCCATCCAGCCCTTCCGGCTGCAGACCATTCAGGACGCGATGCGGAGCGTGGTCGAAGATCCGCGTGGAACGGCCAACTACCGCCTGCGCGGGCTGTCCATCCCCGTGGCAGGCAAGACCGGGACCGCCGAGTCCGGCTCGGGCAAGCCGCATGCCTGGTTCGCAGGCTATACCATGGCGAGCGAGGCCACCAACATGCCCGATATCGCCATCGCGGTCATCCTTGAGAATCAGGGTGAAGGTTCCGACTGGGCTGCACCGGTCTTCAAGCGTATTGTGGAATCCTATTATTACGGTTCGCCTCGCAGCCTGTACTGGTTCGAGTCCAGCTTCGGCGTGACGGACACGCCAACCCCGCTGGGTGGAATTCCAACGGAAACTCCAAAACCATAATCTACATTTCTTCCCAGCGCCATCCCCGGCGCTGGGTTTGCAAGTAAAATTGGTTTGACCAGGATCAGGAAACATTTGGCGAAGGAACAATTTCTGCAAGGTTTGATCATCAAAGCCCAGTCCGGTTTCTTTACAGTGGAAACAGGGCAGGGCTTGATTGTTTGTCAATTACGCGGCAAATTCAAAAAAGGACGCGCCGAGGGCGACATTGCCGCGGTCGGCGACCGCGTGCAGATCACCGTCCTGCCGGATGGAAGCGGGATGATCGAAGAGGTCGAGGAGCGCAGGCGCGCCATCATCAGGCTCGACCCGAGACCGCAGGGGGAATATCAACAGATCCTGCTGGCCAATCCCGACCAGGCTGTCTTTGTTTTTGCCTGCGCTCATCCGAGTCCAAAATTGAAAATGCTCGACCGTTACCTGGTCATCGCCGAAAAGCAGCGGGTCCCGGCCTGGATCGTGGCCAACAAGATCGACCTGGTGGACGATCCGAAGAAGCTCTTTGGCATGTATGAAGACATTGGCTACCGCGTTCTCTACACGTCTCCTACATTAAACGTGGGCATTGAAGAGCTCAGGAATATCCTGACGGGCCGGTTGAGCGCGCTGGCTGGTCCCAGCGGCGTGGGGAAGTCCACTTTGTTAAATGCCATTCAGCCCGGGCTGGGGCTGGCGGTGAACGAGATCAGTACCGCCATGGATAAAGGCAAACATACCACGGTCACGCGGCAATTGTTTCCTGTGGAAGGCGGTGGTTATGTCGGAGATACCCCCGGCTGGAAATCGCTGGCCTTATGGGATACCGAGCCCGAGGAGCTGGATGCCTATTTCCCCGAGCTGCGCGAGCTGGTGCAGCACTGCCAGTTCAGCGACTGCACGCACATCCACGAGCCGGGCTGTGCGGTGCTGGTGGCATTGAAAGAAGGTAAAATCCACCGGGAACGATATGAGTCCTATCTGCGTCTACGCTTCGGCAGAGACTGATCGCGGTTTACTGCAACTCAATGACTGATAACTGGAATCTCGTAGGTCACGAATGGGCCGTTGATATGTTGAAGAAGCATGTCACGCACGGGACCACGCGTCACGCCTATCTCTTCGCGGGACCTCCTGGTGTGGGACGGCGCACCCTGGCTCTGCGTTTCGCCCAGGCCTTGAACTGCCAGAACCCCATGGCGCCCGGCATCCCGTGCGGAGAGTGCCGTGATTGCAGACAGATCGAGGCCATGCAGCACGCGGATTTAAATATTGTTGAGCCGACCATTCTGGACGCCAGGGGGGGCAGGGAATTAATTCCTCATCCCGATGGTGAAATCCGTATCGAACAGATCCGTGATCTAAGAAGGCTTATAAACCTTCGCCCATATCAATCAAGCCATCGCGTGGCTATCTTATTAAACTTCCATAAAACCAGAAGAGATAATGCACCAAACGCTCTTTTGAAAACGCTTGAGGAAGCTCCATCATACGCGGTCATGATCCTGACCGCCGATAACCCCGAACAGCTGTTGCCTACGATTGTCTCAAGATGTGAAGTGTTAAGACTCCGGCCACTGCGGATCGAGCAGGTCCAGCAGGCCCTGGAGGACAGGGGCTACGAAACGAACCAGGCCAAATGGATCGCCCACATCTCGGGTGGACGGCTGGGGACCGCGCTGCGCCTGATCGGGAGCGAGTCCCTGCGGGAGGAGCGCGAGGAGCGGCTGAACGACCTGCAGAATCTGATCTCCGCTTCGCGCGTGGAGAAGTTCGCCTATGCCGACAAGCTGTCAAGGGACAAGGATGGCATGCGCCAGGCGATCCTGATCTGGCTCTCGTACTGGCGGGATGTGATGCTGCGAGCCGCCCAGGCCCGGACCCCGCTTGTCAACGTGGACCGCAACCTGGAGATCGAAGACCTGGCCGGCCGGACGGACCTGTCCACTGCACGGCGGGTGGTCAATGAGCTGGAACGCTCGCTCGAAAAAATGGATGGAAATGTAAATTCCCGGCTGCTTGCCGAAGTATTGCTTTTAGACCTGCCGAAGCTTTAACGAGTACACTGCGTTCGACTCTTAATTATATGGATGTTTGATTCCTTATACCCACGGGCGAAAAGACTGCATTTTCCGGATGAGGTGGAACGTCATTTCCGGGAGGATTATTTTGCCAGCACGATTTCATCCACGCGCCTTGCGCTGGTCATGGGAATTATTTTATACGCCGGATTTGGTGTCCTGGACCTGTTTGCAGTTCCACTCTCCTGGCAGTCGGCCTGGATCGTCCGCTACGGGATTGTCATCCCACTGTTCGTGCTTGCCCTGGCCATCAGCTATGTCCCGGAGTTCAAGGAATACACCCAGCCTGCCACTTGTTTTGGCGCGATCGTCGCCGGACTGGGCGTGGCCTACATGATTGCCATCACGAACGAGGTGGAATACGGCAACCGGTTTTATGTCACCGGGCTGCTGCTGATCTCATTCTGGTCCTACAGCCTGGCGCGCCTGAGATTTGGGTATGCGGTCCTGACGAACGTGATCATCATCCTGGGATATGAGTTTGTTGCCATCCATATCAAGCAGTATCCGGCCACGGAAACAGGTACGGTGATTTTCACCCTCAATAATTTTTTCCTGATCGGCGCCACCATCATTGGAATGGTCACCAGCTACGCCCTGGAGAGATATACCCGAATCGATTTTTTGCAAAAATCGACCATCCAGGCGGAGCGCGACCAGGCGGACAAACTCTTGTACAACATCCTGCCCGAGCGCATTGCCGAGAAGCTCAAACAAAGCAACGATATCATCGCCGAGGAGTTCGGCTCCGCAACCGTTCTGTTTG
>JBLMZU010000586.1:0-6920 GCA_050258995.1 Bacteroidota bacterium | reverse complement strand
GCCATCTCCCAGCCAGAGTGGATCCGTAAAATGGTGAAGCGTCACCAAGGGGGTAATGCCGCGCTCGCGCATGCCGCGCAGCATGTTGCGGTAGCGCTCGAGCGCGTCCTCGTCCCAGGTGTCGGGGGTGGGCTGGATGCGGCTCCACTCCACGCTGAAGCGGTGGGCATTCTGACCGGCTTCGGCGGCGCGGTCCAGGTCCTCCTTCCAGCGGCCTCCCCACCAATCGGCGGCCAGGCCCGATGTCCCCTTGGTATGGCCGGCCTGCTCCCACATCCACCACTGGTTGTTGGTGTTGTTGCCCTCCACCTGGTGGGCGGCGGTGGCGGTGCCCCATAAAAATCCACGCGGAAAATGATATGCTGCTTGAACCACGATTGTCTCCTGGTGGAGACGGAGGATGTCCCGTCTCTACGATTGATTTCTTGTCAGATAGGCCATATATAACGCGACCGACCCGGCCACCGCGGCATTAAGGGATTCGATCTGGCCGCGCATCGGTAGCTGCAGGATGATGTCGCATTTTGCGCGTATCAGCTGGCGGATGCCTTCGCCCTCGCTTCCGACGACCAAAGCGAGGGGTCCCGTTAAGTGGCGGCGGGTCTTGTCCCCGATTGTTTCCCCGTTTTGATCGAGCCCCACGACCCAGATATTTTCCTCCTTCAGGGCGTCGATCGCCTGCGCCAGGTTGGACCGCGCCACCCGCAGATGCTCGCTTGCCCCGGACGAGGCATTCACCACCGCAGGCGTGACCTCCACCGTGTGGGCCAGGGGAATGATTAGGCCATGCACACCGACCGCTTCCGCCGTACGCAGGAGCGTCCCAAAATTTTGCGGGTCGTTCAAGGAATCGAGCAAAAGGAGGAAGGGCTGTTCATTTTGGGCGCGGGCAAAGTCCAGCATATCCAGGATGTCGCTATAGGTGTATTCCCCGACCTCCGCCGCAACCCCCTGGTGATTCTCATGGATCTTATCCAGCCTGCTGCGCTGCACTTTCTCAACCGGGATCCTGAGTTCCTTAGCCATCCGTAAAATTTCGGCCAGGCGCCCCTTCTCCTGGGCTCCCTCGGAAATTTGGATCTTGAATATCGGCCTGCGTTTGGCACGCAAAGCTTCGTAGACTGCGTTACGGGAATAAATGAATTCCTTCATAGTGTTCTGATTTTACGATAAAAAGACATCAAATGATTCCCGTGGATCTTTTCAATTGTGTATTTGATCTGGTGAAAGTGATTTTGCGGGTTTGGATCTGGAAGAATTTACGCATACAGCTTGACTGTATAACTTTGAAGCATGTCTTGAAAAATTCAACAAAAAAGTGCGTAACCAATACGCCTTGTTTCTGTCATGTTACATATTGTAAGCATCTTGCAATGAATCGCTTGCAAGAATTACAATAAAAGCCCCTGTGTTTCCTTGGGGAACAACAAATTATCAGCGTTGAAAACACATCGGACATGACATCAAAGACCAATCCATTTGAAAACGATCTGAAACGGATACAGGGCAGGTATTCACCCGCCTCCATTTTTGGGATCACGATCCTGGGGATTGCACTGGCTGAAGTGATTGCCATGCTCATCGTGTATTTCTTCCAGCATCTGCCTTATTACCAGCAGGTGTTCCTGGATGCGACTGTCATGACAGCGATCATATTCCCGCTGCTGTACTTTTTGTCTTTCAGATCGATCCTCCGGCATATTCAGCAGCGCTACCAGGTGGAGCAGATCCTCAAATCCCGGCTGCGTATCATTGAGCATGCCCGCGTCCACGACCTGAATGAGATCCTGCAGTTTACCCTGGATGAGCTCGAATCTCTGACCGGGAGTTCGGTGGGTTTTTTTCATTTTATTGATTCTGACCAAACTACGATCCAACTGCAGACCTGGTCCACTAATACCCTTCAGACCATGTGTACAGTTGGTGGTGCGGAACGTCATTACCCCCTGGACCAGGCGGGCGTTTGGGCGGATTGCGTTCGCCAGCAAAAGGCCGTTGTGCATAATAACTACACATCCCTGGGTGACCGTAAAGGGTTGCCTGAAGGCCATGCGCCCATTTTCCGGGAAATGGCGGTGCCGATCTTGAGGAATGGGAAAATCGCGGCGGTCCTGGGTGTTGGCAATAAGCCCAAGGACTACACCCCAAGCGATGTGGAGCTGGTTTCCAAGCTGGCTGATTTTACTTGGGATATCGTGCAACATTTGCGAGCCGGTGACGCACTGCGAGAGAGCGATGAAAAGTTCCGCACGCTGGTAGATTGGACGTATGACTGGGAGATGTGGGTGGGCCCGGATGCGAAAATCATTTACATCTCTCCTGCCTCTGAGCGTATCACAGGTTACCAGCCGGATGAATTCATGGCCGATCCAGGCTTGATCCTGCGCATCGTTCACTCTGACGATCGTGATGCTTTTTCAGCTCATTATGATCAGGTTCACGATGAAACAAATGGCGCTATGACCGTTGAATTCCGGCTGACAGCCCGGGATGGCCAGGAGCGCTGGATCGAGCATATTTGCAGGCCCCTTTTCGGCGAAGACAACCGCTACCTAGGTCGCCGGATCAGCAACCGTGACATTACAGATCGGAAGAGGAACGAAGCGGAAATCCTCGAGCGCAACCGCCGGGAGAAACAGCTTATCCAGATGCTTTATTCCATGCAGCTGGATATCGCCCGCGATCTGCACGATACCATAGGGCAGAACATCGGGTACCTGCGCATGAGACTGGATTACCTGGCAGATAAGAGCCTGGTCGCACGGACTGCAGATTTGAGCGCTGAGCTGAACCAGATGTCCCAGGTGGCCAACGAATCCTATGACCTGGTACGGGGAACCCTGGCCATCCTGCAAACACAAAACCCGAGCGACCTGTTCCAGCTTTTCAAGCGCTATGCAGTCCAGATTGTAGAAAGATCCGAGCTGAAAGTCGAGTTCAATGATGAAGGTGAGCCGGGCGAACTCTCCACTCACCAGATGCGACAGCTTTTCTACATTTTTCGTGAGGCGCTGAGTAATATTGAGAAGCATTCCGGAGCCAATCAAGTGCGCGTAAATCTTTGTTGGGATGCCGGTGTATCGATCCTGTCCATTATTGATAATGGCAGGGGCTTCGATCCGGCCGGGACTGCGACAGATGGACATTACGGGCTCAAGTTCATGCGGGAAAGAACTGAGATGATGAATGGATCCTTTCAATTGATATCCCAACCCGGCGCGGGAACCCGCATCGTCATCTGCGTACCAGTCCAAAGCGGCCAGCCTGTAAGCCAGAGCCTTTGATGCATTGAAGGGTGAACAAAACCAAGATGAGACTCCTTATAGTTGACGACCATGCCTTGTTCCGTGAGGGACTGGCATCCATCATCCGGTCCGAGCCGGATGTCGAAATCGCCGGGATGGCAGGCAGTGTGGGAGAAGCCGTCGAGACGGCCCGCAGAGTCCGGCCCGACATGATCCTGATGGATTTTTCCCTGCCGGATGGTACAGGTGCCGATGCCACCCGCCAGATCCTGGCTGAACACCCGGCCTGCAAGATCGTATTCCTGACGATGTCCGAGGAGGATGACAACCTCTTTGACGCAATCCGCAGCGGGGCAAAGGGATATTTACTTAAGAACATGCAGCCCGGCAAGCTGGTGGTTGCCCTGCGATCCGTCCTGAACGGGGAAAGTGCCCTCTCGCGCACGATGACGATGCGCCTGATGGAGGAGCTGTCGCGGACGAAAAAGACCGATACACCGACTGATGCCACCCTTACACTCCGGGAGATCGATGTGATCCGGGCGCTCGCTACGGGACTGTCCAATGCGGAGATTGCGAAACTGCTCTTCATCTCGGAGAATACGGTCAAGTATCACGTTCACTCTGCCTTGGGCAAACTGGGGTTGAGTGACAGAAAGCAGCTGGCTTCCTATGCCCGCGAGCGGGGACTTGTGAAGCAGGGGAGTTGAATCAGGGATTAACCTGGGGATTAACCAGGGATTAAGAATGGGAGTTAAAAGACCATCCCACGGATGGTCTTTTTTTAATCCCAGATGATGGGTAGGGGCGGATGGTGATTCCTCTGGATTTCAGTAAGATTGAGATGATGCAATCCACGAGTGTAAACCTTATGAATCTCACCAGCCTGATCGGCCCCATTGCCAATATCGACCCGCAGCCTGTCCAGTCCCGCAAAGCCATTTTATGGGGACGGGATGATCTGCTCGCACAGGTCATTGGCTCATTCCTGAAGAACACCGAGTGGGATGTAATCCGTATCTCCAGCGACGGAGATGTTGAGAATTTGATTCGTGAAATGAAGCGGGTCAAACCGGAGGTCGTTATCCTGTGCCGTTATAAGACGGATGACTCGGCACTCGCCCTACGCCTGATCGAGGAGCAAACCTGCCTGAAGGTGATCACTCTGGGCCCAGACAGCAATCATACGCAGGTGTACAGCAAGCAGAACATCATTTTGGGGGGGAGCGCGGATTTATTGTCGATTATTGAAAAAGGGAATTTTTCGGACTATACACCTGGGAAGGAGGCGCAACCAACGGAGCAGAATCGATGAACAGACTTGTATTGATGTCATTCACCATGTGAAATTTACAAAGGAGAATTCTATGAAAAGCAAGACACTGCTGACTTTAATGACATTTATTTTAATTGCATCCCTGATGCTGGGAAGCACTGCCCCGGCACGCGCACAGGATCTCGAAAAACCTGCTGCCATGCCGGCTGGTCCCACAGATGCATCAAAGGTACCTCATTACTTCGGCCCGTATCCGAACTGGGCCAACAGCCAGTTTACTCTGCCAAATGCCTCCGTTGATATTACCGGCGACGGCAGCGGTGCAACTGCAACAGCCACCGTTGGTTGGGATGGCTCTATCACTGGGATCAACGTAACCAACCCTGGCAGCGGCTATAAAACTGCCAGCGTTGCCATCAACGGCGGTAATGGCGACGCCACCGCAAGCGCTACGATAACTCCTTCCGGCGTTGTAACCGGAGTTACTGTAACCAACAGCGGCGCTGGATACACCTCCCCGCAAGTCATATTCTCGGGCGGTGCAGGGACCAGTACGCTGGTTACCATTGGGAACTCGCTTACAGCGCGTGCTTTTGCAACCGACTTTGCAACTGCACCAGGGTCTCTTGGCCCTGTATTCGTGGTTCTGCAAACGACGATGCCCGCGAAAGGTCAGGTCCAATCCATTCAGTACTTTAATCAGGCAACGACTGGGGGAAGTCCCACACCCTCCGCCGGGAACCTGTTCCATGCATATGTACTTCATCCCACTGGGAATCCGAATGAGTACTCTGTGTTGTGGGACAGCGGCGAACTGACCGTCCCGGCGACATCCGACCCTGTCGGTGTAGTAGAGACCATCCCTGTACCAAATGTTGCGGTCACCACGGGTGACACAATTGCTTTTTATGGTGAGGGAATCCCTGTTGACGATGCAGGAACAGGGGTGGACACTCTTAGTTATCCTGCTCCAAATTTGCCTGGGACTCTTGTGACGCTCGGCAGTACAGATTTCCCGATCTACAGCCAGACCCGCACTTATTCCTTTGGAGCGCAGGTGCTTGATATGAGCTCTGCACCCCTCCTGGTGAGCGCTACCGGAACAGCCTATGGCGGTGTTGATGCAGTTACGATTGTCGACGGCGGCATCGGCTATACAATGCCGACCGTTGAATTCGACATGCCGGATGTACCGGATGGCTTGACTGCCAAAGCTCATGCTCTTATGGATGCAAATGGTGTGATCACTGATGTCATCGTGGATGATCCGGGCTCCGGCTACTTAAACGCGCCGAACGTCGTCATTCATAACGGCACGGTATTCGATCCAATTGCTGGTGCAACCCTGGCTACAGCCACGGCTACACTTAAGATCACTTCTGTTAGCGTGGATACTTTTGGCTCCGGCTACATGTCTGCCCCAAGTGTTTTATTCAACGATGCGCACGGTCTCGGTACTGGCGCGGAAGCGACAGCGACTGTAGATTCCGGTGGTGTAACCAGTATCAAAGTCACCAACGCCGGGACTGGCTACTTAGATGTAGGAATTCGCAAATTCGTTGACGATCTGCCCGGTTTATGTGACCCATCCGGCGTTGCCGCACCTGTATGCCCCACAACTGGGAAGTACATTCCTCTGGCAGTGCCTGAGCACGTAATGTACAACGGGGTAGAAGCCGATCAGTATGTCATCGGACTTGTGCAGTATCGCACCCAGTTCTCGTCAGACATTCCTCCCACACTTGTACGTGGTTATGTACAAATTGATACAGGAAGTGTGCCAGGTAGTCAAAAGGTTGCTCTTCAAAACGAATTGTTTGGTGGCGGCACTGCTGCTACTGGTTATACAGGTGTAACACCGCCACAGTGGTTGGGACCGGTCATCGCTGCTACTAAGAACAAGCCGGTTCGCATCGTCTTCCGCAACTTGTTACCGACAGGCGCTGACGGCGATCTCTTCCTACCCACCGACTCCACTCTCATGGGTTCCGGTATGGGCCCAATGGCCATGTTGGATCCAATGAACGATGGCACGGTGATGGATCAGGTCCGCAATCCAACCTGCAGCGAGTATCCAAAGGGTGATGGCTGTTTTAAAGACAACCGCGCCACCCTGCACCTACACGGTGGGACAACCCCATGGATTTCAGATGGTACTGCCCACCAGTGGATTACACCTGCAGGACAAACTACCGACTGGCCGCAGGGCGTTAGCGTACAGAACGTCCCTGACATGCATGTCACTCCATCCGATCCGAAGTCGCCGGTTCTTTGCGATGTGGCCGATGATGGCTGCCAGACGTTCTATTACACCAACCAGCAGAGCGCCCGCCTCCTGTTCTACCATGACCATTCGTGGGGCATCACCCGCTTGAACGTGTACGCCGGTGAAGCAGCTG
>JBLMZU010000585.1:0-12839 GCA_050258995.1 Bacteroidota bacterium | reverse complement strand
GCTGACCGGGCAAGGGATCGAGGGTCCGCGCTGGGTGCAGGAGATATACGACTTCATGAGCCTGCCGCTGATGGTGCGGCCCAATACGGTCCTGCCGGTTGGCAGCCATGTCGACAGGCCGGATTACGATTACAGCAATGGTGTCACCCTGCAGGTGTATCAACTGGAAAATGGGAAACAGGCCAGCGTTGAGATCCCGGATCCGAATGGAGAAATCGCCGCCACATTTGTGATCCGGCGCGATCAGGATGTGATCGACATCCAACGCAACGGAGAATCAAACGCCTGGGATGTTTTACTGGTCGGCATAGACTCCATAAAAGAAATAAACAAAATGGAAACCGAAATCCTTAATGGTTCCATTCTGATCAAGGTTCAGCGCGGAACGAACGAGCTGAAAATCCACTTAAACTAATTCGCAAACCATTTCGTTGTGCAATGCCGCCGAGGGCGGTCCCGGGAGCAGGCAGTCAGAGCCGGATCGCCGGTCGCGGCAGGCTGCGGTCCTTCCAGTCATGCCGTCCCTGCCAGGCAAAGTTCAGGGAACGCAGAGCCAGGGTCACAAAGAGAATGATGCTAACCGGATAAAGCCAGACAAGGTATGGCGGGATGCGGAATCTGCGATAGGCGAGAGCGAACAGGAGCAGGGACTCCAATACCGCAATCCAGGCCAGGGAGGCCGGGAAGTAGCCAGGTGGCGTACCAAGCCCGTTGAGCAGGAGGACGATCAGGGGTTCCAGGAAAACACAACCGATCCACAGCCAGGCCAGCAGATAGAGGAGGATATGATGGTCGAAAAAGGCGAACAGGTTCTTGGTAAAACCGGACACGGCTGAATCGAAGTCATGATACATCCGGCAGTGAATATGATCCGTACCGTCCACGAGCAGCCATTTGAAACCGTGGCTGAGGATGCGGCGGCCCAAGGTCACATCGTCCACGGGGTGGGAGCGTATCGCTTCATAGCCTCCAATGGCATCATAGGCAGTCCGCCGAAATAACATAAACTGTCCGATGGTAATGGACAGGCGGGCGAAGGGCCGCCAGCGGGCCAGGAATACCGGCACAAAGGAAAACATGGCAAACCCCAGGATCGGTACGGTCAGTCTTTCTCCCCATGTGACCACTTGTTCATGCGGAAAAGCTGTCAGCAGATCCACCTCGTTTTCGAGGAAAGCGGACACGCTATCACGAAGCGCGTACGGCTCGTGCCGGGTATCGGCATCCGTGAACAGCAGAAGCTCTCCGGCGGCAGCCTGGGACAGTTGGTGACAGGCCCAGTGTTTTCCAAGCCAGCCGCCGGGCAGACGTGTTCCGCTCAGGATATCCAGCTTTGGATTTTCCTTTTGGATGCCTTCCAGGAGGGAGAGGGTTTCATCGGTGGAACCGTCGTCCAGGACCATGACTTCAAAGGCCGGATAGTCCTGCGCCAGCAGGGAGCGGACACACGTTTCAATGTTCAGCGCTTCGTTCCGGGCCGGAACAAGAATCGAAACGAATGGAAGCGATCCGGACTGTGAAATCCCCCTGCGTAACCGGTGAATGAAGAACGAATTCCCCAGGGCGATCAACAAACCAAGCGCAAGAAAACCGATCACCGTATAGGGATGGATCTGCAGGTAATCACTCATTTATGGAACCGAATAATTTGTCCACCGATTGAATTTGAGTCTGTAAATTCGTGTGAGGAGCCGTGTACTAACGAGACGGGCGGTAACTCACTTTACGGAACCGCCTGGATAGCCAGGGTCGCAGCTCGGGCGCCCTCCTTAGATCCCTGCGGTGAGTCCAGATGAGCAGCAGGACGGTCAGGATGGAAAGGACGATCAACCAGGCCGAGCCATCCACAAACACCGCCCACAGGATTAACGATAAACTTCCAATGATGGACGCCCAGGCGTGGTCCTTGATGAACACCAGGGACAGCAGCGCCAGGGCCGTAAAGTCCCAGAACACCCATAGGCCGATCACGCCTGCCCAGGCGCCGCCTGCCGTCCCCAAAGCCTTGCCGCCTCGCGATCGAAGAAACGGCTGGGTGGCATGCCCCAAAATCGGGGCCAGCACGATCGGGATCATCCCCCACCCGCCGGTGATGCCCTGCTGCCCGGCCAGGTACACGGGTAGAAATCCCTTCCCGATATCCAGAGCGATGGCCAGGATGCCAACCGGAATACCACCCGCTTTAATGACATTCGTCCCGCCCGGATTCCCGTCTCCGATACTGCGGATGTCCCGCCGCGTGAACCACTTGCCAACCAGATAGGAAAAGGGAATGGCGCCCACCAGGTAACCAACGACGGTCAACAAAAATATTGTCTTCATGTCTGCGATGCAGTCCTCAATAAAAAAGAAAGCGGCGACTTGTACAGTCGCCGCTTCGGTCAATTCAATTTCGCTTCCAACACCCCGGCGACCTTGCCCAGCGCCTGCTGAATATCACCGGTCAGGCTTCCCTGTGCCAGGTTGGGACGCCCGCCGCCCTTGCCGCCGATGCCCATGATGAGGTCACCCGCCTTGACGCCGCGCTTGGTCACATCCTCGGTCACCACCGCGATGACGGTGGGGCCGGTCACCAGGACCGCGGCGCCCCTTTGAGGATATTTTTCACGGAACTTGTCGGCCAGGGACCGGAGTGTGTCCACGTTTGCGCCCGGGATTTCCATGGCGAGCACGTTCACATCCTTCACAGACTGCACGCTGGAAAGCTGGGTGTTGAACGATGACATTGCAAGCTGTGTGCGCAGACCGGCGAGCTCCTTCTTCAGGTCAGAGATTTCATCCTGCAGCCCTTCCACTTTGAAGGGAACATCTTCGATCGACGATTTCAGGGCGGAGGCCGTCTGCTTCAGCATCTTGAAGCGGCGGGCGATCAGATCGTACGCGCCGCGTCCGGTCACTGCCTCGATGCGACGGACGCCCGCGGCCGCAGAGCCTTCGCTGACAATCAAAAATGCGCCGATGTCCGATGTCCGGTCGATGTGGGTTCCCCCACACAGCTCATAGGAATATTTCGGCAGTTTTTCCATGACTGCCATGGGATGGGCAACCGCATCCGGATCTTCCAGCAAAGCCGGAACATTGACCGGATCGAATATCGTAATGGTCCGGACGGTCTCGCCATATTTTTCACCGAACAATGCCATTGCCCCTTCGGCAACTGCGTCATCGCGGGACTTCAAGCGCGGCACCACTTCCATATCCGCGGCGATGGCATCATTAACAATACGCTCGACGCGCTCGACCTGCTCCGACGTCATCGCCTCCGGATGGTTGAAGTCGAAGCGCAGACGGTCCGGCGCGACCAGCGAGCCTGCCTGGCGGGCATGCTCTCCCAGCACCTGGTGCAGCGCGGCATGGAGCAGGTGGGTCGCAGTATGGTTGCGCATGATGTCATGACGTCGGATCGTGTCGACTTCTGCCAGGGCCAGGTCACCCACCCGGGGCTGACCGGAGACGACCTCTCCCACGTGCACGATGACACCTGCCGATGCGCGGCGGACATTCGTGACTTCGATCTCCCACTCGTTGGATGTCAGGGATTTTATATAGCCCTCATCATTGACCTGACCGCCCGACTCAATATAAAAGCCGCTCCTGGGAAGAATGACCTCCACCCGATCGCCAAACGAGGCCGAGTCGACGGCCTGCCCTTCCACGACAATGGAAAGCAATTCTCCCTGCACGCGTGGGCTGGTATAGGGGTCATATTCCACGCCGTGGTCGCCCAGCTTCTTTTTCTTCTGCAGATCCTTCAAGACACCCGCGTAAAATTCTGCATCCTCGCCGCCCATCTTGCCGATGGCCTTGCCGCCGCCGGAGGCGCGGCTATGCTCCTCACGCGCCGCCTTGAAGCCTTCTTCATCCACATCCATGCCATGCTCGCGGGCAATATCCCGTGAGATCTCAAACGGCAGACCATAGGTGGCATACAGGTCAAAGGCGCGGCGGCCATCCAAAACGGTCTGTCCGGAGGCGCTCAAATTGGATAGCAAATTCTCGAGCTGTGCAGTACCCGATTCAATCGTGCGCGCGAAGCGCAGCTCCTCGCGGGTCAGATTATCCAGGATCGCTCCACTGCTCTTTTTCAGCTCGGGGTAAAAATCGCCATATTCGGCAATCACCGCTTCCGCCACCCTGGCCAGGAAGGGATCGTGCAGCCCAATCTTGGTGCCAAAACGGGCCGCCCGGCGGATGATCATGCGCGTGATGTAATTGCGACCGGCGTTGCCCGGCACCACCCCATCCGCGATCAGGAACGCCGCCGAGCGGGCATGGTCGGCAATGACGCGGTAGGGGGTGAAATTCTCATACATCTGCTCGCGGGTCACGCCGGTCAGGGAGGAAAGCACATCCAGCGTGCCGGTGAAGAGGTCGGTCTTGTAGTTCGAGTCGACGCCCTGCAGCACAGAGACGATGCGCTCGAAGCCCATGCCCGTGTCCACATGCCGGGCCGGCAGCGGCTCGAGACGCCCATCCGGGAAAAGGTTGTACTGGATGAAGACGTTGTTCCAGAGCTCAAGGAAGCGGTTGCATTCCCCATTCACCCCGCAGAGGTGCTCGGTGCCGCGCAAATTGTCATGCTCCTCGCCAAGATCGATGTGGATCTCCGAGCATGGCCCGCAGGGACCGGTCTCTGCCATCTGCCAGAAATTTTCCTTGCGGCCGAAATACAGCACATGGGATGGATCAAAGCCAGGCTGTTCCTTCCAGACATCCGCAGCTTCGTCATCACGGGGGATACTGCCCTTTTCGTCTTCGAAGCAGGTCGCATAGAGCTTGTCCTTCGGCAGGCCCCAGACGTCCGTGAGCAGCTGCCAGGACCAGGCGATCGCTTCCTTCTTATAATAGTCGCCAAATGACCAGTTACCGAGCATCTCGAAGAAGGTGTGATGCGTGTCGTCGCGGCCCACATCGTCGAGATCGTTATGCTTGCCGGCCACGCGCATGCATTTCTGTGAATCGACAGCCCGCGTGTACGGACGCTTGTCGGTGCCCAGGAAGACGTCCTTGAACTGGACCATGCCCGAGTTGGTGAACAGTAGCGTCGAATCCCCTCCCGGGACAAGCGACATGGAGGGCACAGCCGTGTGCCCATGCTCAACGAAGAAATCTATGAAGGTTTGGCGGATCTCATTGCCGGTTAGTTTTTTGGTCATTCGTACTCCAGAGGATTGAATTTTGGAATTATACCAACGATGCAAGAGCAAAGACGATAGATAAAAAAAGTCCCGAACCTGTTCAGGATTCGGGACCGGAAGGATTACGTCCTCGTCTCAAGCCGCGGCAGGTTCGTAGAGCAGTCCCGGGATGCGGGCTGCGCGCAGAGCGATGGCAGCAGCGGCCTGGTTCTTGCCTGTCATGACGATCATCATCTTACTACTCATAACACCGGATTATACCACTGGGCGACCAGCATGCTCAATATTCTGGCAAAACAACTCACTGGACAGGAAAATTAGCAATCGATGAAAAAACCGGCAAAATCTGAGCAATAATGTAGAAAAAACATATATCCTGTGCTTCGAAAGGGATACATGGATCAATTTGTCTAGATTTACGAAACGATACACGGAAGCGATTTAAGAATGTCACAGCCTTTTGTTCACGGAGGTGGTGCGCCAATGCCATCCGGTGGATCTGGAGGAGTATGAACGAGATGGCGCTCTTACCTCTTCAGCGACCCATTCTTGTGTCTAGAAAGGAAAGATCGATAACAAGAAGACCGTAAATCAGTTTCGCCTCCCACGGTTAATGACAAGTAGAAACACTAGTACCAGAGACAACCCTGGCGTTAAAAGAAATGCGAGTTTGGAGCCGCGACCGGACGATTTGTCCGTTGCATCCACAAATTCGAATTCCACTCACTGCCAAAGAGGCAGTGGACCACTGGTCAATCTTCTGTGTTCTTGCAGACCTCGAAAGGGTCCGTTCATCTAGGCGCACGGAGGCTGAACCAGAAATGCACCTGGGCGCTCCTGGGGTTCTTCGCAGCCCGCTCCCCCTCCGCAAGAGAGGGGAGTCTGTTTTGATGAGCTTTCCCCATCGAACGAATAAAAATGATAAGAATTAAGCTAAATCTGACAAAACATGTCTTGAATTCGCCTTCAAATAGTTGTATAGTATTTGTAGTCTGTTGAAATAACCATGCACCTTCATCCAGGGAGGCAGGAGATGGTGAAATCAGACGAGTTTTCCAATCCATGTCGGTAGGGACGCTACACGAACAACCCCATGTCATTATTGATGCAATGGTTGTTGCCTTAACAGGATCAGGAGGAAAACATGGCTACTTTATCGGATCTCACCGAGCGTGAAAAGGATATTCTGCGCCTGCTCCTTGCGGGGCAGACCAATAAGGCGATTGCTGCAAAAATGTGCATCAGCGAAAAAACGGTTGAATTCCATCTCAACAAAATCTACAACAAAATCGGAAAGCGCACCCGCATGCTTGCCGGGATGTGGGCGCTGCAACAGGGATTGCGAACAAAAACTAGGGATATTCCTAGCTAGTTTTTGTAGAAAAAAAACGATATGCTTAAATCTAGGCCGGTTCACAAACCAGACGGGAGGAAGGAGGTGACATACATGAATTCCAGCATTCTGACCGTACCACCCAAATCGTGCGCCCCCAGGAAAGTTTTTCAGCCCTAGATATTTTTCCTGCCGCCTCACTTGTGATTCCGATTCAGCCCCGATCGCAGGCGCCACCACCCTGCGGTCTTTTGTTTAACAATACATTTATGGTTATACGAGTGATATTTAAGCACGTGCCTGACCTGCTTACTCATAAACACAGGAACGCCAGGGGAAAAGATGACAACTTCCCAAGGTAGAAACACACTTCTCAATTACGCAGTTTTCAGGTTAACCCCGGATGTGTTTTCCCATCCGGTCTGGTTGCGGTTCGGTAAACAGGATGCAGCCCGCTCCCTCCAAACCGCGAATGATCTCACATTGGCTACCAATCACCTTCAATCGGAAGATCCAGGTGATGCCTGTCAAATCCTGCTGCTCTGTGCGGTCTACCAAAACTCTGCCTCCCAATATTTGGACGCCATAAATACCACTCAAAAAGCAAGGGCACTGGCCCAGCATGCCAACCTGGTGAAGGAAGTAATTTGGTCAATATGGGGCACGTGTGCCATTTACATTCACCAGGGTGATTATGAACATGCCTCTGCCAGCCTGGTGGACCTGCGCTCGACTTTAAGTGATCAAAATGAATGGGTTTTGGCCAACGTTATCGATATCCTCAGGCAGGACCTTGCTCATTCCATCACCAGTCGGAATGACGAAGATTTGTGGCTGTTCCATGATCAACAATCGGAAGAATTGCTTACTTTCACTTTTGAGTGGCTGCAGCAATGGGGCTGTTCAGTTAAGGTACCAGACATGGGGGTTGAACCCCTTTATCATACCAACTCAGACCACCAGGCAACCTACTCTGCTTCGATACGGTCGTTCCTTTCATTCCAAAAGTGGCGGGGCCGCTGGCAAAGTTTTAAACTCGCTGTCCAAGGAGAACTAAAACTGCAATGGAGCACAAAACATGTGCGGCCTGAAGAGGGACAAAATTCCACCTGGATTTCAAACGGAAATTTTTCCCGGAAGCCTTCACCTGCCCAATATCCTGAACTCCCGATGAATAATGACAGTCACCAGGCTGCCGGCAATGCTCTTTTGCCTCCTAAAGTAGATCCGGATCGTTCCGGCGCACAGGCTTCAAAAACGAAGCCAGTTTTGGAAAAGGAAAAAACAGAAAAACAACGCTACCCTAAGGAAGAACCTGCAACCATACCTGTTGCCATCCATATGTTGGGCAATTTTGTTATGACAATCGGGGAGAGCATCGTGAGACTGCCCTCCTCCAGGGGGCTGTCATTACTCAAGTATCTTCTCCTTCATCATGAAAAGAACATCTCGCGTGAAATTCTTATGGATACCTTCTGGCCGGATGCAGAAGGAGATACAGCACGAAATAACCTCAATGTTGCCATGCACAGCCTGCGTAAAGCCATGAGGGATATTGTGGCCTACCCGGTTATAAAGTTTGAAGATGGAGCCTATGGAATCGAGTCAAATCTGCAGATCTGGCTGGATGTCGATGAATTTCAAAAATGTGCACGGACGGGCCAGCAATTAGAGGCCAGGCATAAGTTACCAGAAGCTGTGACAGAGTATGAGGCCGCGATCAGTCTATACCAGGGGGATCTTCTTGAGCAAAATCCATACGACGAGTGGACGGTTCTCGAACGCGAGCGCTTACGGATCGCCTATCTTGATACGCTCGACCGGCTCAGCCATATCTACTTTAAACAGGAACGCTACACAGCCTGTAGGACAGTCTGTCAACTTATCCTGGTCCGTGATCCATGCCGTTAGGATGCGCATTGCCTGTTGATGCGCTGTTACAGCCGCCAGGGACAGAGTCATCTGGCACTCAAGCAATTTCAGATCTGTCTAGATGCACTTCAAGATGAATTACGTGTCAAGCCCGGGCCAGCCACCATCCAACTTGCCGATCAGATACGCCGGCACGAGTGGGTATAGGGGATTTTATAGAAATTAAGTAGAACTCTTTCCAATTTAAGCGCAAATCAAAGTGGTAATTAAGAGCAACTTGATAAGATATATCCAAGCTCGAGGTTGAGCGGGCCCCTCAGCCATGAGCATCAAGGGAAAACCCTGATTGTTATAAATAACTAGTAAAACAAAAGGAGTATTACCATGGCAACAGGTGAATTGGAAATTGAGCTTCCTGGTTATATCTACACGACCAAAATGAGAGCAGAAGCAAGGGAGCCTGGCGAACCGCCGACCCGGATCTTCGACATCCATGACACTGTCGAAGTGTATGTGGAATGGTCATTACCACAGCCTCTCGCTCGCATGATCTGCGGGACATTTGATTGCGATCTGTTTCTGGAGTCCCAGGGTAAGGGTGAAGAATTCGAGATCGAGGGTCACGTTGTGAAGCTGGATCCGGCGAAATCCGTTTACTTTGACGTAATTACGATCCCCGCTGATCGTATCCACCCTGCCCCAGGGGAAACGGATATTCCGTACAAGCTCACTGTTACGGTGATCTATAAAGATCAGCTTGGTCGGCCAGGCCCTATCGCGGGCTTCGTCGAGCTTCCCCTTGTCGAATTCTACAAGGATGCTCCGTAGGACCTTTGCTGTCCAATAAAGTTCCGGCTGGCCCTGTCCACAGTCCTTCCATGGCAGGGCCAGTCTCTTTATCCTGAAGCGTGCTCTCTGGAAGAGAGGGAAAGGCAAAGCTCGTGTCTAAGAAACATCGGAAGGTCAATGAAACGATTAAAAAACAGGCAGATGATTTCAAGCTCATACATGGCATAACGCAGGGCATCGAGAACCGTCTGTATGCAGCCGGCATCCAGACGTATACCCAGCTTGCCTCCCTGACAGCCCAGGAAATTATATTGAAGCTGGGAAAGGGAAAGAGATATTCACCCAGGCAAATTGAAGAACAGAATTGGATTGGTCAGGCACAAAGGTTGATCCCGAATCTCGTACAAAATAAATCTGACAAAAAAGAAATAACCAAACCAGCCATCCGCCAACACTATGAGAATTTCACAATTGAGCTGCTGCTGGACCAAAAGAACCTGGCGCGCCGCACACATATTGTGCATGTCCAGAGTGGAGATGCAGATACATGGGCCGGATGGAAAACTGAACAATTTCTTGACTTTGTTGTACGCCACACCGGAATACGTCTATCAAATACGAAACCAACCAGTACCAGGTCTCTTAAATCATCTGTGCCGCCTGCTGCCTCAACATTGATAGAGCAGACCCCTCCCCATGTATCCCTTGAGACCGTTCCAGCAGTGACTGCCAAAATGTCACACAAACCTCTCGATATACTCCCCCTCTCTCCTGGACTCCTACCAAATAGACAACCAACAGCTTCAACAGATGATGTGTCTTTTGAAGACCCTCCGAACCAACCGCCTGTAACGCCGGAAATCACAGACCCAATCGTGCTACGTGAATGGAAGATAACCCTTCCTGATACCGATCAGGCATTACACAGCCTTCCTCAGGATCAAAGCTTTAATGTAAGCCTAACCCTGGACCTTAGTAAGCTGTCTTTTTCTACAACACCTAAACTTGCGTGCACTGCAACCATTCACGCCAAACGATTAGGCGGCAGCAGCAAACAAATGATCGGCCAGGTACAGGAAATATTCCCCTTTAACCCTGTCCTTCTTTTAACTATCAGCTGCACCACTTTATCCGCAGGGATTTACCGTCTGGAAGGTTTGGTGACACTACGGATCGCTGAGATGCAGATGGATCGCCAGCCAAAGCTGATGAGCTTTTTTGAGTGTGGTCCCATTCGGGTGTATTAGGCATCTTTATTCCATAGATCTTCGAAGCCAACTTCATCCAGCCAGGAGATCCAGGGTGCCAGACTTGGGTCTTCAGTGGAGATTGCAGGTTCCTGTTCCGGATCATATAGGTCACCGGGTGAAAGCTGCCTGGAATCCATTTGCAGGCTGCCCTTGCCGCCACTATGAGGGGCATCTTCATTGCCGGCCGCAAGGACTTTTTTCATAAACCTGGGCTCCCATCTAATATGAAGCCGCCGACCACAGATCGGACAATTCCAGGTCTCCTCCCCGGAGGAATTAACTTCCTCCAAAATCATTTGATGATATTGTTGATCCATAAATATCTCCTTCTGGATAGATACCGCATAACCGGCTTCTTGATGGCTGGACAAGAAATTCAGGATGAATTACATGGAAGCAGGTATTTTCACCTTTCACGCGAGTAGAAGTTGGAGCCCTTCCTGGCCTTAGAGTTTCTATCTTGTTGAAATAACTGAGATCCTGACCCCCTACCGAAAAAGAAATCATTCAGATAATTTGCGGACAGTCTCTTCAATCTCACACTTTCGTGAGGCAACATATATTCAATTCTGTTCTTTTTAACGAGAAAGGTGGGTACACGTTATCTGCTTATCTATACAAGCCTAACTTTGATTCCATGCCCTCAAACCTATATGTTATGCATGCACTTTTGAGCTATTTCTCAATGATGGAGTACGAAACATATCATCCCTCAGAGTCCCTGGTTTTCAAGTTGTATGTCTTCGCCCGAATAGAATCAGATAGAAAGGAACACGATCACGACCCGGAATCCCTGTCCATCTATAGAACATGGGTTCTGTTGCGCTTATCCGCATAAATTGCTATACTTTACTTACACGAACCGATTTTTTCCTGGATCTGTTCTTTAATAGGTATATTGCTATATGGTAAATGAAAGTAAAGCTGGCGATCGTACGGTACGCTCCAAGTCCGAATTGCGCTCCTGATTCATGGAAAGGGACAGGGTATGGGCAGATTTCTTCGTCTCTCAATTGTTGCTACTGTATTCCTATTGACCACGGCATGCTTCCTCACGCAGTGCGGTACCAACAATAACAACAATACTGCTGTCAATTCCACGCCAACCGCTGTATCACTTGTTGTCCAGGCGCAGCCCAATACCTACAATGCCGTGGGCCAGACCATCGCCTACAGCTACACTGTCACCAATACGGGAACAAGCCGTCTCACAGGCCCGGTATCCATTGTGGATGACAAGGCGATCGTGGTCACCTGTCCAGACTTGAAAACGATCGGGAATAAGAATGCCGACCTGGACAATGGGGAGAGCGTCACCTGCACCGGTGGCTACGCCATTAGCCAGGCGGATATCAACAACGGTTCCGTGACGAACAAAGCATCGGCTACGGTAGGCGGACTGTCCTCGGCCACCATCTCGACGACCATCCAGGCACAGCTCAACAAGGTATTGACCCTCTCGGTCACCGCCAGCCCAACCACCTACAATGCGGCCAACCAGAATATCACGTTTACTTATGTCATTACAAATACAGGCGCGACCACCCTGGGTCCTGCACAGTTCATCGTCAACGACTCCCGGTTCCCCAACCCAATCAATTGCGGCTCGAATGCCACCACACTGGCCACCAGCCAAAACGTGACCTGTAATGCAGTCTACACCACGACTTCAGCAGATGCCGGCCAATGCCAGATCAGCAGCACAGTCAATGCATCCGGTGCGGGCGCGGGGACGATCCAGCCTGTGACGGTCAGCATCACAAACCCCACCGGCTTCTGCGGAGGTACGCCCGCTCCGAATCTGACTCCCGGCACCACGATCCAGATCACCGTGGCACCAAACGACTGGCTGCTTCAGCTCTCACGCTGCTTCGGTGCCAATTATGCGAACGTGCGGAGTGCCAATCCACAGATCTACGATCCGGACGTGATCTATCCGGGCACGCCGGTCTCCATCCCCAACATCGGAAGCGCCGGGACGATCTTTGGGCCTCCATGCGTGGTTGTCACGCAGGCAGCATCCGGAGATACCTGGCAAACGATCGCCACAAAATACAACGCGGCCGTCGATATTCTGATCGCCGCCAACCCCGGCAAAAGCGTGTCCCCCGGCGTATCGATCAAGGTGCCGGTTAACTCCAAGGGATATGGCTTGAATGTGACCCCGGTATTCACACCCAATATCCCGCCAACGCCCCGGCCCACGGTGACAACTCCCATTCCTCAAACCACCCGCCTGACCTTCCCGGCAGGGAATCCCACCAGCGTCTCGCAGCCTGGCACAATTACCACGCCCGGAACGATCCGTTACGTGTTTGCGGGCACCACCGGCCAGAGTGTCAATGTCAGGCTGACAGTTGCCTCGAATGACATCAACATGGGGATTTATGGGCCCAACAATATGACCCTCAAAGCCCCGGATGCGGTCAACACCTATACCGGGACACTCCCGCTCAC
>JBLMZU010000584.1:0-4635 GCA_050258995.1 Bacteroidota bacterium | reverse complement strand
TGCGTGTGCGCGTTTTTGGGAGTTGGCTCTGACTTTAATAGTTTTCCGTTTCCCGGCCTGTTTCTCCCCCAGCCGTACCCCGCAAGGACCATGCGGGGGCAGGCCGTTGGGCATCATTGACTCTTTTGTTGGTGAAACATGGGTGTGAAGAACTACTTAATCGACGGCGTTTCCTGCGCCGGTAAAACCACGGTCTGCGACGAGCTGCAAAGGCGCGGCTACCATGTCATCCACGGCGATGAGGAGTTGGCCTATTGGGGCAATCTAAAAACCGGGGAGCCCGTGGCTGATAGCTCTGACGAGCATCGTGCTTGGATATGGGACGTTGCGAAGGTCAGAGATTTGGTGGCCGATCAAAACCATGCGGCAACATTCTTTTGCGGCGGTTCCAGGAATTCCGACCGCTTCATCGGTCTGTTCGATGATGTTTTTGTACTTGAGATCGATCTTGATGCGCTGAACCGGCGTCTTGCCGCCCGGCCTGAAAACGAGTGGGGAGGATCAGCAAGTGAAGGAGAAGCCTTTGCGCGATACCAGCATGAGACAAGAGAGGGTCTTCCCAAGAACGCAATCATCATCGATGCAACGGCACCCATCTCAAGCGTCGTGGCCGCAATTCTTAAGAAGACCAAATGATGAAAGTTTTGAGTTGGATTATCGCGCTATTAGGTCTTTGGGAATTTGGCGACATCACGGCACTGTTTGTTCCTGGTTTTGGCGGGATACCGGCCGTTCTCTGGAATCATATCATCGTCGGGCTTATCCTCATGATTGTCGGTGTCTGGGCAGCACGAACACAAAGCCCTGATACCGCCAAGACCATGAACTGGATTGCTAGTGGTGCTGGCTTATGGTTGCTGATCAGTTCCTTTATTTTACGGTATCCCGTTATTAACATTGGGTTATGGAATGATCTCATCGTTGGTGTAATTGCCCTTGTCCTCGGTGCCTGGGCTGCTTTTACATTGCCATGAGGAATTGGGTAGGCCGTGTATGATATCGATTTGAGCGCGAACACCCCTCGCCAGAACACTTAAGCGATTGGCTCTTGAAATGTTTCGTGTCAACTGCTGGGGATAAAGAACCGCCTCAGCCAGCGCAGGCCCACTGCAAAGAACAAGAAACAGATTCTGGCCGATGGGATAATGAGCCGGCCTATTTGTATGCGATAGCATTCGCACTTTGTGACATGTACCACAGCAAAACCGGTACCAAGCCAGCGGGGTTAAGGATTTTATGGTAGATTAGGAAAAAATACTCTGGTTTTTTCGTGGCCGAAAATATGAGTGATTACATCCGCACCACACAAGAATGTTCTGTACAGCAGCTCCTCCGGAGCTTCACCGGGCCTTCCAACAACACTTCCAGGAGCATGAATAGGATGCTGCTGTGAGACGATCTCCAGGAAAAATGTGCCGGTAAAGGGAGTGCCAGACGTAGCGGTACCCCAGACACATGGTTTTTATTGTGGAGCACAAAAAGCGATCATTCCCAATTCCGCTCATTTGCCAAATATGGAAGAACCCGATCGGTTCCATCTTCTTGTCCGGGGATTTCCACCAAGCACGCCAGCCCAGCTCCCGCCCTGGTGCGAGCGGTTCGATCGGATCTGACAGGGAAAGGACCCATAATGATGACAAGAATTCCAAACGACAGACAGATCTATGAAGGGGAGATCGCAACCTATTGGATTGATGATGATGGCATTCTGGTTTCGTTATCAAAAAGTCCCAAACGGACCGTGGAGAATATCTCCGGGAACGTCGCCCTGGTGAAACAGATTACGAACAACAAAAGAGTACCGATCCTGATCTATCTAAGCAACTCCCCCGTTCCAGATAAAGAGACCCAAAGGTTTTCACGAGAGCAATTGCCGAATATCTATACTGCCATGGCAATGATCTCAGAGCCTGGCCTTGCGAAATTCATTATGAATCTTTTGTTCAAATTACAGTCACCTCCCATTCCAATGAAGAACTTTACTGACGAAAAGGAAGCGAAGGAATGGCTGAAGCAATATTTGTAGAATGCGCTTATATCATCCTGATGGACAAATGACCGTAAAGCACAGTGCGGGCCGGCAGGCCATATTTTGTATGATCCGGAGACATCGTATGAGAATCAATGAAAAATTTTTACAACCCTCCCTGCCCCAGGATTTTTACTGGTTCAATGAGCCCGGGCGCTATCACCTGGGGAATGGCCTGGAAATCTTCACCGATGAAGGAACCGATTTTTGGCAACGCACACATTATGGTTTTCAAAGAGATGACGGACACTGCCTGTTGATTCGACAAACGGGCGATTTCTCTTTGATGACGCATGTAGAATTTCACCCCGACGAAAAATACGATCAATGCGGTCTTATGGTGCGGATCGACAGTCAGAATTGGATCAAGGTGTCGACCGAGTACGAAAGTGAAGAGGTAAGCCGGCTTGGTTCCGTGGTTACCAATTTTGGGTATTCGGATTGGGCGACCCAGGATATCCGTTCGAATCACCGTGAAATGTGGTATCGGATCAGCAAAAGGGGCAGTGATTTTCTGCTGGAAAACTCTTATAACGGGAGGGAGTGGCTCCAGTTGCGAATCGCCCACCTGTTCAAGGAGACTGAGTATTACCCCATCGGTATTTATGCCTGTAGCCCGATCGGCAAAAATTTTCGATGTTGCTTTAAGACAATCGAAATCTCAGAGAATGCGTGGCAGGCAATTCCTGAAACCAGCTAACAATAGGATTACAACCCGGCCTCTACGAGGTTTCCATGTCTTTCCGTGCTTTTGAATCGGTTATATTCGAAGGCCGGGAAAATTGAGAAATCCATGACTTTCAGCAAGATTCTGAAATCCCTGCAGCGATTTCAGAATCTTGTTTTTAAAGAAAAGATCCGCCTGCCGGGAAGCAAACAGACCTCATGGGTACTTTGTTTTGTTGCTTACATTATACAAAAACCGGACTGGAATTGCAATAGCGATTAAAGGTCGTTTTTTTCATAGAATGAATATTGTAAAATGCTGATCGAATCCCCCAGAATCAATGAAAACAATCTCACAACTTAAAGGAGAATTCCGATGCGAGTACTGCTCTCAACAATTGGATCACGAGGCGATGTCCAGCCGCTGGTGGCGCTGGGACTGCAGCTCAAGTCTCTCGGCCAGGAGGTGCGCCTGTGCGTCCCGCCCGATTTCCGTGAGTGGATCGAAGGCCTGGGGATGCCGGTCACACCCATCGGACCAGAGTTGCGCTCGACCGGGAAGGCCCACCCCTCGATAACTCCGCCCACGCCCGAGCAACGGCGACAGATGATGGAAGGCACGGTCGCCACCCAGTTCGAGACGATTAGAGCGGCCGTGCAAGGCTGTGACACCATTGTGGGAGCAACAGCCCTCCAGATCGCCGCCCCATCGGTAGCAGAAAGCATGGGGATCCCGTATTTCTTCGCTGCCTACTGCCCGGCAGTGCTGCCATCGCCTCACCACGCGCCCCCCGTATTGGCCATGCTGGGAGACCGTCCGGCACCTGCAGCGGCGGATTACAGCGAGCTTTGGGCCCAGGATGCACAGCGATGGAATGACACCTGGACACCCATCCTCAACCCACATCGTGAGGCGCTCGGCCTGGACCCGGTCAGCGACGTACGCAGTTATATCCTGACCGATCAGCCCTGGCTGGCCGCCGAGCCAACACTGGGACCCTGGCCGGACCCTGCGGATCAAAAGGTGTTCCAGACCGGCGCCTGGATCCTGAAAGATACGCGTCCGCTTTCCGCGGAGCTGGAGGCGTTCCTCGAGGCCGGAGAGCCACCCGTCTATTTCGGCTTCGGCAGCAACCGCGCGCCGGAAGACCTGAACCGGGTGATGATCCAAACAGCTCGCGCGCTTGGGCGACGAGCCATCCTGTTGCGGGGCTGGGCCGACCTGTCACTCCTGGACGATGAACCCGACTGCCTCGCCATCGGGGAGGTCAATCAGCAGGCACTGTTCAAACGGGTTGCTGCTGTCGTCCACCATGGCGGCGCAGGGACGACCACTGCCGCGGCGCAGGCCGGCGCGCCTCAAGTGCTCCTCCCACAGCATTACGACCAGCACTACTGGGCCGGGCGAGTCCAACAACTTGGCATCGGGACTGCGCACCTCCCCAGCACACCGACGATCGATTCGCTGACAAGCGCTCTCGAGAAAACACTCCAGCCCGATTTGACGACACGAGCCCGATCCATCGCAGCCGCAGTACGAAGCGATGGCACGCAAGTAGCCGCTCAGCGCTTGATCCGCATCGTCTCCCACGACTGAAGATTCATTTGAGTGATGGATCCGCTCCAGATGTACACTCGAGAACTCCCTCGTAACGGGGGAGTTTTATTTGGAAGCGGTAGGACCATTTTTTGGATGCACCTTTTGCAGCGCGGTCCGCTCTACCCAGCAAAAAGGGGATTGTGCCGCCACTTATAATCGGAGATTTTCTAACTTTGGGCTTATACTGCTCTTAAGCTGAATCCCTCCGCCCCCCACCGTTACCGATAACTTGCAGTGTCAAGGGTTGGGAAGAGAGAATAGGATCGGGATCTGAAATCGCCATGGGAGCCTTAGGTTCCTCCCGGGGGTTTTCGTTTCAAGAGGTTGGTCTTGCTTTTGG
>JBLMZU010000583.1:0-8714 GCA_050258995.1 Bacteroidota bacterium | reverse complement strand
GAACCAGATACAGTATCACTCGGCTGAGTTTCTGACGTCAGAAAGCCTCCACAAAATTGTAAGGCCCATGAGCATTTTACTCCCGGCAAACGATGATAAAATGCGCGCTGGAGGCATACATGGAAAATCAACCAACAGAACGAACGCCTTATCAGGTGTATCAAGAACAAAATCTCGAGTTGCTGCGCAGTATCAACATGAAGTTGGGGTTTATTGTGGGTATTATAGTGATAGGGATAGCGCTGGCGTTGTGCGGGATATTGTTTACACTCACGGGCTAAGCAAAGGACCACCAGAAACGGTGGTCTTTTTTTAGACACAAGCATGAAGCACTCATGCGTTTACCCTCCTCTCTCACATCTCTTATGGTAAACTTGCCCCTGTGGTTGGCTGGCCCAAAAAAAGAACAAAAAACAAACAAAAATGGGCATAAGCCTTGGCAAGTTGAACGTTCAGTTGCAATGTAAAAAACCACCATATATGGACTTATCGAAGCACGAACCCCCCAGATATAGTGGTCCGCACGCGGGAGTCGCCAAGTGGTAAGGCATCAGCCTTCCAAGCTGATATCCGCGGGTTCGAATCCCGTCTCCCGCTCTTTTGTTGAAGGTTGCAGGCTTGGTATTTAAGTCTGTGACTTTTTGTTTAAACAATTCAGGCCAGGTCAAAATATTAACTTGACTCGGGCAGGTTTGTTCTTAAAATAATAAATAATTTATAGGCATTTTTTTCAGAAAAGGAGAGCGCTATGGAATGGTTCTGGCTCTTCATCGGAATAAGCACTGTAGCCGTGTTATCTGTGATGTGGTTTTTAGGCCCCAGGGAGGAGATGGTCCACGAGAACCCGCTGCGCGTTAAACGCAGCCTGTTGTGGATGTTTGTTCTTTTTATCCTCGCTCCCATGCTGGGCCTTGCGGTTGGACTGCTGACGAATAGTACTCCCTGAACAACATAGAAACAAACTGAGACATCCTGAACGTCCCGCTGGTCGGTAAAGCGTGGGGATGCGAGCGCGCCGGTATCCAGGTATTTCCTGGACAATGTGCCGGTATAGCAACGCAGAAGCACCCGGCCGGGTGCTTCTGCGTTTTATCCTTTGTAATTTATCCGCAATGTTTATCGTTCGCCTTTTGTCGTCCTGTTTTCATATAGGCCACCCAGCACAGGGGTTGTGCATCCCACTGGAAACGGGAGTTCGACCGGTTCGCGTCCGGTGTGGCCTGCTCAGGAGTATGGACCGCAGGTTGCCAACGGGGGAAAGCTTTGCGCGCGGATTGTTTATGAGGGACGGTGTCGGATCGTTAAGCATCCATGGTGCGTTTAACGGTCAAAGAAGTTACATGATTGTTCGGCCCGGAATTAATGGATTGTTTTGCATGTGTAGGTGATCACAGACCCACTGCCATAACATTTGGGACATTGGACATGGCGGGAGCCAACAGCGATCGACCCCTTGCTGCCACAGGCTAGACAGACGTGATCCTCTTCTGTGAACTCATAGATGCGTACCGTGGTGCCCCGCCCTTTACATTCATTACACACGCGGCTCGCCATTTTGAAACCTGTTCCGTTACACGATGGGCAAACGGTCTCCGGCTCAGGACCGGATGGGTTTGCAACATAGCCCCGCCTGCGGCATTTCTCACAGTCCCCGCCGGGTCCAGCGATGGATTTGTTTCCATTGCACTGCGTGCACGTATAACTTCGCGGTTTTCTTTCCGTTTTGATCATGATCCTGCCTCGTTGCAGATTCAAAGTTCGGAACAAACATCCCATGCAACCGAGAGTGAATGTCTTCACAATTATATCTGGAGCGCCGGTAGAGGGAGAGCGCAAATCATCATGCTGGGAAGGCCGAGGATCTTCCCCAAAAAACACCCCGCAGCCCCGCCTATTTGGTAAAATGTAGCTGCCTTTGGGCCCATGGCGCAGCGGTTAGCGCAGGCGACTCATAATCGCTTGGTCGCAGGTTCGAATCCTGCTGGGCCCACCTTTTTATTCTGGATTTTTGATCGGTGATTGAAGATTGTGCCGCACTGCAATGCGGCATTTTGTGTTAAAAGTGTAGAGCACTTTGACAGGCACAGTGCAGGTTCCACACAAAAGCTCTGTGTCTTCCGTGTCCCAAATACTGCTTCACAGGAACATCCATGTCTCCCTACCTTGCCACCCTATTTACCTTCATCATCGCCGTTGCGTTTCTGCGTCTCATGGACTACATCGCGCAGCGCGGCTGGATCGACAGCCGGACCAGCCGCAAGCTGATCCACATCGGCACCGGGCCGATCTTTGTGCTGTGCTGGCTGATGTACCCGGACGTGTGGATCTCGCGCTGGCTGGCAGCGCTGGTGCCGCTGCTGATCACCGTCCAGTTCGCGCTGGTGGGGCTGGGGATCGTCAGGGATGAAGCCGCGGTCAAGGCCATGTCCCGGACCGGGGACCGGCGCGAGATCCTGCGCGGTCCGCTGTTCTATGGGATCATGTTTGTGGTCATTACGCTGGTCTTCTGGAAGGAATCGCTGATCGGCATCCCGGCCCTGATGATGCTGTGCGGCGGTGATGGCATTGCCGACATCGTCGGGCGCCGCGTCCGGTCGCCGAAGCTGTCCTGGTCCCCTGAAAAGAGCGTGGCCGGCTCGCTGAGCGTTTTCTTCGGCGGGTGGCTGATGACCATTTTTGTCTTTGCCATCTACGTCTGGGCCGGGGCTTTCAGTGGACCCGTGACCGGCTATTTCCTCCCCGTCACCTGGGTCGCCCTGGGCGCCACGATCATCGAATCGCTTTCGTTCAAGGATATCGATAACCTGACGGTCCCCCTGGCATCCATCCTGATCGGCTACCTGGTGTTTTAAAACATAGGACCTTGCGAAGGTTATTCACAGCTGTTCCAGATCGCAGCAGGCATTCTGGATTGCCCATGAACCTTCGCAAGGCCGCCATACTATCCTACTTTTTCCTCATCATCCTTCCGCAGGATCATGACCCGGAAGCTCTCGGCATATTTCATGTCGTGATCCTTTGCATCCTCTGCCGCCCACTCGGTCATCCATTTGCCGACTTCGTTGGGGTCGATCTGGCTGGCATGCTGCTGCAGCGCCTGGATCTTAAGGTCCAGGGTCTCGGTGATGTCCACCCAGGTGTTGGGATGCTCGGTGCCGTGGATGTACAGCCGCCGGACGTCGTGCGGCTCGTACCCCGCCGCGAGCAGGTCTGTAAAAATGAGCCGCGTGCCGGCGGACGGGAATACTGCTTCACAGGCAGCCTGGGCCGCGGCCCGATGATCGGGATGATTGACATACTCGTCGCCGTAGAACCAGGCCTCCGGGTTTCCCGTGGCCACGGTGTCCGGCTTGTACTGGCGGATGAGACGGGTCAGGTCCCGGCGCAGAGCGATGGTTGGCTCCAGCTCGCCGTCGGGATAACCCAGGAAGACCGTTTCCTTGACTCCCAGGAGGGCGTTGGCGGCCCGTTGCTCCTGCTCGCGCAGCGCGGCCAGCTCCTGTTTGTGACTGCCATCCTTCGCCGGGTCGTTGGAGCCCGAGTCGCCGCTGGTGATGATCACCGAGATGATCTCACAACCGGCCCGCGCCCATTTGGCCAGGGTCCCGCCCACGCTGAACTCCTGGTCGTCCGGGTGGGCATGGATGCTCATCGCACGTTTGGGGACGTATTCCATATTCATAAGTGTTTTCCTCTCCTCTTGCAGTTGTTAAAAAATAACCATTCGTTCTGGCCACAGTAAAGCTGATGGTATAACACTTTTAAATCTTTCTCCCGACCACCAGCATCTTGTTTTGAATTTTAAAGATCTTAAAGAAGAGCTGGACCAGCGGCAGTAAAATCTTCACAAGTGCCTGCGACTTGAGCAGTTTCCTCAGATAGAACTCGTATGGGAACGACAGCTCATGGAACTTGCGCAGCTCGACGACCTGCAGCCCCGATTCCTCAAAGAGCTGTTTCATTTCGGCCGTGGAAAAGATCTGCTTGTGGCCGAAGAGATGGGAGGAATACATGGCATTCAGAAAGGTGGGCGCCCGGCCACCCGTCAGGCGATAGGTAAACTCTCCGAAACGATGATAGAAGCTGTCCCGGCACGGCGTGTCGATCAGCAGATAGCCGCCTGGTTTGAGCACACTGGCCGCGCACAGCAGGGTCTGGAATGGATAGTTGACGTGCTCGATCACGTCCCATAATGTGACTGCGTCAAAGCGGTTGGCCTGGTCCCGCTGCCAGAAGCCGCTTTCGATGGGAATCTTGTAGATCTCGAACCCATGTTTGGTCTGGGCGTAGCAGGCGCGGCTGTCGCTCAATTCGATGCCGGTGACCTGCGCCCCCTCGGCTTGGAGCAAAGACAGGAACAAACCGCCACCGCAGCCGATATCCAGGATGCGGGCGCCGGCAGGAGAAATATATTTTGCCAGGATGGCCGCCTGGTTTTTGAACTTGTCCAGGTTGGCCTGCAGCTGGGATTCGATGTAGGACGACTCGGCTTCGGTCAGCTGGGAGGCATCGATCTCAGGTGGGATTTCCTCGACCGGGTCGAGATAATCCGTGAAGTGAAACCCCTGCGTGGAGACGTAGACATTGGCGTTCGTGAGCCTGTACGCCAGGCGCGCCTGCCCGGAGGGATTTCTTTTTAACTCATCGATGTTCATGAAGCTGGATTGTACCCCGCACGTCTCAAGAAAGTAAAGTCAATAGGAAACGTGCGGGGCGTACCCCCGCAATCTGGCCGATTCGCATCAGCCTACAGTGACACGGTTGCGGCCTGCCTGCTTGCTGCGATACATCAGCTGGTCGGCCCGGCCGACAAACGAATCGAACGTGTCCTCCGGCAGGATCAGCGTCCCCCCGATCGAGACGGTGATGGACAGGCTGGTCTCATCATCGACGTCCAGGTGGGATTGTTCCACCAGGGCACGGATCTTCTCGGCGACCAGCCGCACTGCACTTTCATTGTTCACGTCGTGCAGGATGGCGATGAATTCCTCGCTGCCCCAGCGCCCGAGGGTATCGGTGGCGCGCAGGGCATGGCGGGCGGTTTGGGCGACCATCCGCAGGACCCGGTCGCCAGTGTTGTGCCCGTAGGTGTCGTTGAACTGCTTGAAGCGGTCCACATCCATAAAGAGCAGGCCAAAGGGCCGCGCATTGCTTTGGAACTCGGTTAGGGTGGCGCTCAGGCGTCCCTCCAGGTGCCTGCGGTTGCCGATCCCGGTCAGGGTGTCGGTCATGGCCGCCTGGCGGAGTTCCCTCATTTTGCGGCGCGTGCCGATCAGGCTGGAATTATTGCTGAACGATTCCACGGCGCCGATGATATTGCCTGCTTCATCCCGCAGGGCCGAACCGCGGACGATCACCGGCACCCGGTGTCCGTCTGCATGGTGCAGATACACCTCAGCTTCCCGGTCACGTCCATCCTCCATCACCGCGGCCAGAGGACAGTGGTCCTGGCAGAGCAGGACGCCGTTGGCAGTCACATGATTGAGCAGGTTGTCACGGCAGCTGCGACCGATGGTGTGCTCTGCGGAATATCCGGTGATACGCTCCGCCCCTTTGTTCCAGTAATTGATCACCCGGTCATGGTCTACGAAATATACGCCATCATACAGGTTGTCGATGATGTTCTTGTAAAAATCCTTCTGGTCAGGCATGAGAACTCCATTGATAAGGAATACGTGTAGGCAACTAATATTTGCGTGATTCTACTCGAAAGAGGAATATCCGAATTTACAAAAATGGTAGCTGCGAATGCCGATCGCCCGGGTAAGAAAACCCGGTTAGAAGGCTGGCGGCGTTGTTTTCTGAGCCAGGCTGGTCGGCCCTGACTGGATGTTCGGTCCGTGCCTGTAACCCTTCCCTGACCTCGTGCGTCATGAGTGTGAGAGAGAGCACGTGGAGAAGCCTTTTGCTTTAATTGTCGAAGATGACCGTGATATCGTCGCCCTGTTCCGGCATGTGATGGACCTGTCCGGCTACCGGACGGAAATCATCCTGAACGGAAAGGCGGCTGCGGATTTCCTGGCTCTCAGCCGGCCCGATATTGTCCTGCTGGACCTGGGCCTGCCTGGCATGTCGGGGGTGGACATCCTGTCCATGATGCATGCAGATGAGCGCCTGAAGGATGTACCTGTGGTGGTGATCACGGCCCATTCCCACCTGGTCGAGACCCTGCCCGTGCGACCGACCCTGGTCCTGATCAAGCCGGTCAACATCGAGCAGATGAGTCATCTCATCCAGAAGATCTGTCCCACCGAAAAGAACATGGAAAGCCTGCCCTGGGATGTGCTGACCGGCGTGTATAACCGGTCCTTCTTCATGGCACGGCTGGCGTATGCCCTGGAGCGCACCAGACAGCTCCACCAGGGCCAGTTCGCCGTCCTGTACCTGGACCTGGGCCAGTCCAACAAGATCAATTACCTGTTTGGAAATGAATACAACAAGCGCGTGCTGCAGGAGTCGGCGGCCCTGCTCAAGACCATGCTGCGCCCGACCGATACCATTGCCCGCTCCAATGGTGAAATCTTCCTGATCCTGATCGAGGATGTTTCAAACACCGACACGCCGGTCCGGATCGCCTCCCGGATTCAGGGGCGCATCCGTAAATACCTGGCTGCCTCCGAGAACGAGCTGCAGGTGCGGGCAAATGTCGGGGTGGTGCTGTGTGGAGAGGAATACAACTCGGTGGACGACATCCTGCGGGATGCGGAGCAGGCTCTCGAGCTGGCAAAGTCCAACCGCAGGAAGATGCTCCAGACATTGCGTACGAAGGCGATCGGCCCTACAACAGATATTCCAACCTCGCCCTATATGGGCTGACCTCCAAACAAGGGGGAATGGCTGCGCCCTCCAGTGTTCGTGCTGGAGGGCGCCTCTTTTCTTCAGGCAGGTGTTCTTTTCCCTCCCCACTGCAACATTCTGATGCCGGCCGGAAGGATAAAAAGCCCTACACTTTGTGAGCGGCAAGCCTGGTAATGACCTTTAGCAACAGCCGCATGCTGACCGGTTTGCTTAAGTATTAATCCACGCCGGCTTCCAGGCAGCGCTCCTTGTCGCCGGCCATTGCCAGGGCAGTCAGGGCTACGATCGGTATGGAGGCGAAGCGGGGCTCCCTGCGCAGCAGCCGCGTGGCCTCCAGCCCGTCCAGTTTGGGCATTTGAATATCCATCAGGATGATTGCCGGATTCACTTCAGCGACTTTCTGCAGGGCCTCCTCACCATCCCGGGCAACGATCACCCTGTACCCATAGGCCTCCAGATACTCGACCACCATTTCGGCGTTGATCTGGTTATCCTCAGCCAGCAGGACGGTGCGCCTCTGGGCGCTGGGGGACGACGATGCGGCCTCCTGGCGGGCATTGACCGTTTCCACCACACTCCTGAACAGGGTTTGTTCGCACAGGCCCTCATAAAGAGGCAGGATGATCGTAAAGCGGCTTCCCCGGTTCACTTCGCTTTCCACCTGCACGCTGCCCCCGTGCAGATCGGTCAGTTTCTGGACGAGGGCCAGGCCCAGGCCTGTGCCGGCATACTGGCGCGCCAGGCTGCTGTCCAGCTGTGTGAAGGGCACGAATAATTTTCTCAAATCCTCGGCTGCAATGCCAATGCCGGTGTCGGTGACGGCGAACAGGATCTGGTCCCGCTCGGCATTCGGCTGCACGTCCAGTCTCACACGGCCCGCTTCGGGTGTGAACTTCACTGCGTTGGTGAGCAGGTTGATCAAAATCTGCTTCAGGCGCTGTGGATCGGCGTAGAGGCTGGTCAGGGATTCATCGTACGTGAACTCGACAGCGATCGACTTTCTCAGCGCGAGCTGCCGGATGAAGCTCAGGCTCGACTCGCAAACCTCGCGGATGGAAACCAGCGCCGGGCGGAGATCCAGCTTGCCGGCTTCGATCTTGGAGACCTCCAGGATGTCGTTGATCAGCTCGAGCAGGTGCTGACCGCTGGCGGCGATCAGTTTGATCGACTGGATCTGCTTCTCGTTCAGGGTTCCCCGCCGCTGTTCCAGCAGGGATTCGGACAGGCCGAGGACGGTATTGAGAGGTGTGCGAAGCTCGTGACTCATGTTGGCCAGGAATTCGTCCTTGGCCCGGTTGGCACGCGAGAGCTCGTGCGTGCGCTCCAGGACCCGCTGTTCCAGCTCGACGTTCAGGGCCTGCAGCTGTTTTTCCACCTGCTTGCGGGCGGTGATATCCTGGGTGGTCCCATAGATCCGGAGCGGATTGCCCAGGTCATCCCAGGCGACCTCCCCTTCATCATGAATGTCCCGCCGGGTGCCGTCCGACCTGACGATGGAATAATCCATGCTGTAGGGAGCATGCTGGTACAGGGCGGCATGGACTGCCTGCCTGAACCTTGTGAGCTCCTCAAGGGGGTAAACACGCAGTGCTTCACGGGAACTGACGGATGTGCCGGGCACAAACCCCATGATCTGGTACATTTCCTGCGACCAGTGCAGCTCGTCGGTTGCCAGGTCGTGCTCCCAGCTGCCGATGTGTGCCATGGCCTGCGCACGGGCGAGCTTTTCATTGGTATCCCGAATGGCTCTTTCGGCCAGCTTGCGCCCGGTAATGACCTCCGAGAACAGGATGATGCCTCCGACCCTCCCGGTCTCCTCGTACCAGGGCCGGATCTCCCAGCGAACCCAGTCCAGGTGCCCGTCTGCGCGCGGGAAGGGATCTTCCTCGCATCGCTCGACAGCGCCCGCCAGGCAG
>JBLMZU010000582.1:0-4817 GCA_050258995.1 Bacteroidota bacterium | reverse complement strand
AAATCGCCCGGACCGTCCGGGCGATTTTATTTCTGTATTTATCGATCGGGTGATTCGCCAAGCTTTTCCAAACGACCCTTGACCTCGCGCTCGAACCGCTGGATGAGATCCAGGACAAAATCCACAGGCGTGAGGTTGGGATCGTACACCAGCGGGGTCATATCCATGCCATAGCTCATGCCCAGCGTTTGATCGATGCCGTGGGACTCGAAGTAGGTGGCATTGGCGCGGCGGCGTCCCATGGAGGCCAGGTCATAGCGCTTGCCGCCGGCGATCTGCGAATCGAAGACACCCAGCAGGGCGAACTGCAGGTTCTCGTGGCTGGTGACATCCATCTTGACCTTGTCCGAGTCGTTCATCCAGTCGAGGGCGCGCCAGACCTCGCATCCGATCACCCGCTCGGGACGCTCGGCCGGGTCCAGCTCGCGCAAGGCGTGGATCACACGCAAGGCGACGCCCACATGAGTGTCATGCTTGTCGGCCAGGTTGTGGGTGTACACGACCCGGGGCTGGGTGGCGCGCAGGATGGCCAGGATGTCGTCCACCGGCTCATGCCGGGCGGCATCCTTGATGACCTTGCTGGGGATGTCGAGCATGACCTGGGCCGCATACTCGCCGACGAAGGCCGCCTTGCGCTGCTCCTTGAAGCGGACCAGGCGCATTTCCTCATCGTTGTACTGGCCGTACAGGCCATCGCGCGGCGAGCCGCGCCCATCGGTCACCACCACGCCGGTGAACCACTTGTCCTGCTGCTGGAAGCATTCGAGGATCGGCTGGGCCGCCATGATCTCGATATCATCCTGGTGGGCAGCCAGGCATAGATGGGTCGTCCGGGCCAGCGCCTGCTCGACAGGCTGGCCATCGGGGATATAGATTTCTGCGGTATTTAAATGAAATTTCATTGTGTCTCTCTTTTAATCGTATTCTCGCCGGTTGAGCAGCCCCGCTGCCGTTCGCGGGGACGTACGGAAACCAGCGTTTCTGCTATACCACTGGCAGGCTGGCTGCTGCCACCGACTGGCCCACGCGACGGATCTTTTCGTCGGGCAGATGCAGCTCGATCCGGCTCAGCAGCCCGGGGAATTCTGCCTCAAATACTTTGCGTGCACCTTCGATCAACAGGTCCCCGCCTCGGCCCGAGGTGCAGCGTCCCAGGATCAGAACGTGCTTGATCTCGTAGAACGCCGCATAGTGGGCGATGCCGTAGCCGAGATAGACGCCCATGCTTTGCCAGATCTTGAGAGCGCCCTCCTCACCTGCCTCCAGTTTCTCCTGGACGAATTTCAGCTTCTCGGCGTCGGTCACACCGGCCGGGACTTCGATGCCTGCTGCGGGCGCCAGGTGGAACACGCATTGTTGTGAGAAATACAGCACGCCGCAGCCCTTGTCGCCGGACCATTCGTCCATAGGAGCGTTCGGGTTGTAATCGATCGGGGCAAAGGCCAGCTCGTTCAGCCAGCCCATGATGCGACCCTCCAGGTTGACGTACCCGGCCGCTTCGCTCGAGCCCAGGGCGATGCCGAGGATGCCGTTGTCCTCGATGGACATCGAGCCGGCCAGGGCGGTCACATCGCCGTCGTTGATGACCTCCAGCGGCACGCCCATCTCGTCGCGGATGCGCAGGAACATATCCCGGATCTCGCCAAAGCGCTCCGGCGGCACACCCCGGAACAGGGAGGCCACCATCGGGCGGTTGTCCACGTAGATGCCGGCCGAGCTGCCGCCGATCGCATCCAGGCGCGGCATCCTGCCCGCGGCGGTCTGCAGGGCGGCCATGACCTCGCGGTAGTGGTAGCCCGGGTCGCTGTTCCTGCGCGGCTCCCAGATCACCTCCTCGCTGTAGACGGGGACGCCGTCCACGACCGCGCTGACCTTGCGGTCGGAGGCACCGAGATCGAAGCCGATGCGGCAGCCACCCAGGTTGCGGCCGAGCAGCTTCCCCGTCTCGCGGGAAGCGGGCACTTCGTCCGCCGAACAGATCACCACCGAGAACCGCCTCTCAGAGACCTGGTTTCCCATGAACTGGTAATCGAATTTCTGTGCGCCGTCCGGCGAGTAGGCGTCACGGATATACTCGCCGATCTTCGCCGGTCCGCCGATGTAGACGGTATGCCCGCCGCGCTGCCAGAGCAGGAACTTGACGATGCGCTCGATGTAATAAAAATTGGAGTCAAAATCGGGATGGCCTTCGGGATAGACCAGGGTCTCGAAGCGGGAGACCTCCCCATCGCTTCTCTCCAGCCCGATCACGGCCTTCACCCCAATGGCCTCGACCCGGCGCTGGAAGTTCTGGTTTGCCAGCACAGCCGGGCGGAAGGCCTCGTCCAGCGGCGGCTTGATTTTCGGTTCGATCAATTGCATGATGGATTCTCCTGTGCAGGAAAGGATGCATGCTCCTCATCGATAAAGTGGCTGCGGCGATTTCAGTCACGGGCGATGATACCACCACTTTTTCACATGCCTACCCTACTCCAATGTACAACCCGGAAGTGACGACCATCGCATTCAATGATCGGAACGGTTTCGCTGGAACGGCGGCTGCTCTTTTGTGGCCGGCGCGGCTAATGCATAATAATATAACCTGGCATGGATACCGGTCCTCTTTTACTATATTCCTGTTCCACTTCCACATATTCCAAACATGCTTTTTCCAGGCTGGGATATTCGTCGATGCCAAAGGCGTCAACGGGGTATCCCAGCTTTACCCAGGTCCTCATACGGCTCAGCAATTTCGAATGCGTGTAAAACCGAGGAATTAATTCCTTTTCCTTTGGCGTCTTTAGAGAAACATCCAGCAGGTCAGCTCCGTATGCCAGCCTGTGATTCCCCTTCGTATTAAAGATTATCACATGTGTGGGAATCCCCCGTATCACCTGGTCATTGAGGGTTTCCACCCAACGTCGGGGAATGCGACGTTTAGGTTTACCCAGCCAGACTGCACCGTTCAGGAAGGCAGTGACGATCGATAATGTTCGATAAACCATACATTTCTTCTGCTATACAAATTACCAGATGAAAAATTTCGGCCGTTTGGGTAATCTTGTTATCTGTTACTGTAACCATTTTGCACCAGCGTAATCTCTTGCCGATCGCCTTTCAAACCATACTCCTTCCAGTTTGTGACCGGGTGGATCCCATATCCATCCCATATCCATTAATCTTTCTCCTTTCTTATGAAATTGTATAGTGAACATCTCAAAAGAGGCTCAACATATTTGTAAGTCGTGTGCACAAATATGCAAAGCCTGGCGTTTCTGTAAAGTCACTACATTTCAATTTATATTTGGTACACTTCCATCATCACAGCCGGGAATATTGTGGGAGGAAAGATCTCCCAGGGAGAGTCACAAATGCTCACAAGGATCCATAAAAAGACAATCATTCGTTTGGTACTGGTATGGATGATGCTTATGGAGGCTTTCGGGGCGCAGCATGCCAGCCCCGTCCTGGCATCCACATGGACAGTAACAAGCACCGGCGACAGCGGCCCCGGTTCCCTGCGGCAGGCGATTGCGGATGCCGTGTCGGGAGATGTCATCACCTTCGATCCGTCCCTGGCCGGTCAGACCATTACCCTGGCATCCGATATTGTGATCGATCCTGGCTCGAACGAGATGGTCCTGACGATCGACGGATCCGGGCTCCTCCCCCAGGTGACGATCAGCGGCGGGGATTTGGCTCACTTCAAGCTTTTAACGCCGACGGACATCACGATCTCAGACCTGACCGTGGTCCATGGCTATGGAGGCGCGATCCAATCGCTTGGAAAACTGACGGTCATCAACAGTACCTTGAAAAACAACCAGGGGGGTGCCATTCAAAGCATTGGGACCCTGACTCTCAGGAACTCCACGATTGCCCAAAATCAGGGAGGCGGAATCTTGATCTACGGGACTGGCAGCACCATCCTGAATAGCACGATCACGCAAAACCAGGCTGATGCCAATGATGGAGGAGGAATCGCGATTCGTGGGGGCGGCATGCACCGCATTCTCAACAGCACGGTCACGCAGAACTCCGCTGCAAGTGGCGGTGGAATATCCATATACCAACCTGCAACTGTGGATGTGGATAACAGCACCTTTGCCCATAACTCTGCTGCCCGGGGGACGGAAATAAAAATGGTCGGGTACAGCTATATGGACGTGACAAATACCATTTTCGTATGCATCCCGGAAAGCTCCAACTGCTATGAGGGTGGTTCAACTCCCATTGCCTTAACAAACAGCATTTTAGCCACCGGAACCCTGTACGATTACGGGCTTGCCGCACTGGCCGACAACGGCGGTCCGACACAGACAATGGCGTTACTGCCCGGGAGTCCCTTGATCGATACGGGCAGCGATGCGGGCTGCGCTGCCACAGATCAGCGCGGGATCACACGTCCCAAGGGAAGCCACTGCGATATTGGGGCGTATGAACTCGAAGAGGCCGCGCAGGTGCCCCTGCCTGACGGCTGGGTGGGCGGTGTCTCGATCAGCTCGGATAAGAAGGTCGTATCCGTTGGCCGCCCGCACATCGGAGCGGAAGTCGCCTCGTACGACGGCTTTGCCCAGGGCAGCCTGTCCGCCTATGTGCCGATGCTGTTCAAGAAGGCCTACGGCACCTACAACTCGGCATTATATGTGCAGAATGTGCATGCCTCCAACCTGGCGACCGTTACGATCAAGTACTACGACAGCGAGGGGATCCTGCAGTGCACGAAGAACGACACGATCCCGGCGCTGTCCTCCAAGGGCTACTGGCTGCCAACCGAGACCTGCAACAGCGGCTCGCTGAACGACGGCTTTGTGGGCGGTGCAGTAGTGACCTCCAAC
>JBLMZU010000581.1:0-3551 GCA_050258995.1 Bacteroidota bacterium | reverse complement strand
GATCCAGCGCAACAGAGTGGTCTTTCCTGAACCTGGTTCACCGAGAATCAGAGTGGTCGAGTGGGGAGGTGGCGGAACGGCAGGATCCAGCCCCTTTGTGAACGAGAAGTGCACATCGCGTCCATCGCGTGCGTGTGTGCCGATCCAGACGGAGTCCTGCACCGGCAGCACCTGCCGGGAAAGAGCCGGCAGCAGCGGAAGGGTCTCTTCCAGAAATAATGTTGGCTCATCCAGGCCAGGGAATAATCTTCCGCCTGGTTGAAAATGATGCAGTGCTCGCTCAGCAATGTAGAAGAGCCGTTGGGCCGTAAGTCCGCGCGCACGAAGATTGGACTCAATGACCCTGCGAGCTGCCTCAGCTTCATCGAAGCGGTTACGTTCCACGAAAAGGGCGGCCATCAGGGCGATATGGAAAGCCGGCTTACCGAACGTAAGCTCGGACTCCGCTGCATCCATCGCATGGTCGGCAGTGCGTTCCGCCAGGGAAGGACGGCGCCCCGTCTTCTCGGCCAGCGCCATCATGAAACCTTCGAAGAGGGTTCTGCGTGCACGCAGGGAGCCGCGCAAAACATCCGGCGGTTCGCGGCGCAGGGACAACGAGTAGATTACCGGAAGATTGGGAAAGAAAACCTCTGCCGAAAGCCGCGACCACGGACGATCTGCCATGCCTGGCACGCCGCTGCCGCGCGCCGACAGAGGAAGCAGGTAGCCGCCCGGAAAGAGGAGATGGTCTTCCAGGAGCTCTACAGCTTCCGATGCAATCGATGCAGCAAACTGGTCTTGTTGTTCAGGCATGGGCTGCATGATAAAAAAAGACGCGGACGGGTAGTCCGTCCGTGTCGCTATAGCACTGAAATGGCTGCCAAATCTAGATGTGTGATTAGTTCTTTCCCTCCAGGACGGTCTAAGCGGCTTTCAATTCCAAGTAAGTGAAGCAACGCCTTCTTTTGTTCAATCACCCCCATAAGATCCTGAGCCGAACGGACTACATAATCAGGATTGCCGCCGAGTAAATTTTCCAAACTCTGATGTCCCCAGGTAACTGCAATGCTGGTCACGGACGCCTCTTTCGCGGCAAGAATATCACTTAAGGAGTCACCGACCATGAACACGGCTCCCTGCTCCCGGTTTTCCAAAAGCTGCTTCCGTGCCATTACTATTTTCTGCACCTTGGAACCAGGTGAATCAACCCCATATACGGCATGGATAAGATTGTCCAGATCGTGCTTGCCGAGAAAAGCATTCACCTTTTGCGATGAATTTGTCGTGACAATGGCATTCCTGTGATTGATGGCAAGGTGCCTGATCACACCGATCAAATCGGGGAAGATGGCAGGTGGAGATTTCTTTTATGCGAAAAAGCTCAAACAAATTTTGACAAACTCATCTACAAGATACTCAGGGACTTAACACGCCCGTCCATAGGATGAAAAAGACATCACTTCAAGGTTGTTCAGGTCATCTTTTGTTACCCCGTGTTTTACGCCCAGTTGGCTGCAGGCTTTCTGACCGGACTGAACTAAATCGTCAAGAGTATCCGCGAGTACGCCATCATAATCAAAGAGGATCAGTGCCATGAAAAGGGTTTTCCGTTCCGTGCATTCTATCCTAGAGCGCAGTCACGATGATGCCCACAATTGCCATGAAGATTCCAAGCCCTTGAAGTTTTGAAATTTTTTCCTTCAGGAAAATAACAGCCAGTGTGATCGTGACCACCGACAAGGCGGATGCGATCGGGGTGATCAGGATTGCGTCCCCAATGGTCAAGCCATAATTTACAAGCGCCACTGCGCCAACTTCGATCATGCCCATTAACAAAATCACGTATTTGGTCCTTGCCGAAGTCTTTATGAATCCAACCTTTTGCTTTGCGGCAAAGGAAAAGACCAGCAGGAATATAACAATTCCAAGTTTTACAAGCAGAGTCGTCAATAGCCAGCCGATCTCTTCCGAGATGATCTCGCTGATATTCCAAAAGATGCCAAAGAAGAAGGCCCCCAGGATGGCCTCCCTGACGCCCAATGAAAGTTGAAACCCTTGATGTGCCATACTGCCCCAATCTACCGATGCCAGGGTTGCGCCAGAAATGATCATAAATACACCCAGGGTCTGTGTCAGGGTCAGCCGCTGGCCCATAAAGATAAAAGCAAACAACATGGTAAATACCGCCCATAAATTCATGGTGGCGGCAACGATCGACACGTTGCCTTTCTCAAAGCCCTTGAAGAAAAACAAATAACCGGCAGAATAGAAAATGGCAGCAACGGGAAATAGAATGAGTGCCAGGACGGGAATGCCCGTTCCTGTTCCAAGAAGGAAGGCCAGCAGCAGGATGGAGGCCAGGCCGGCCAACTGGGACCAAAACAAGGACTTGAACGACCCGATCTGTTTTGAAAAAACGCCGCCCAGGAAGTCGTATATTCCCCATCCAAACATGCCGCCTATTCCCAATAAGATGCTTAACAGTGTTGTGCTCATGGCCGTCATGCACCTTCCTTGTATCCCGGCGGATTGACTTGTGATGAAATGTTACAGCCTGCACTCGCAGGCTCGTCCGGCTAACTGTCCGCGCTGCCGTGCATGCCCTGAGAATTAGACTGCCTCAGAGCTAGATATCATGCTCCGGAAAAAGGACGTCTCATGACTCAAGATATGCGGCTTGGCGATCATAATCAGCCACCTTCCCTGACTGACTGTCACTACTACCCTCAACTTAATCCCCAGTATATGCACTGGCCCAATCGCCTGTCTAATAGTAAAAGCGCATCAGGACGGCTTTAGCATCTGAAGAGTTGATATTCCATGAGTAGCCAAGAAACTCGACAGTATGGTTGGCCGGTCTATTTACTCAAATAAAGTATTGATAGCTTTGTACGCTTCCTGTAGTACGCGATCTGAAATCCAAAGAGATGATTTAGCGAGTTGATCCATCAATTGAAGGGCAAGCTCCTTCTCTTGTACAACTCCTGTTGCCATGCTCCACAAGAGAATCCCAATGGAGCCATGGACATCTAATCCAAGTGACTCAGCAAACTGACGCGCGATGGCATCATCCGTTAACAACCAGTCGGCGTGTTCCTGCAGAGCCAGTCCGATTGCTTCTGCTTCTCCGGAATGAATATGCTCCGTTCTCATCCATCGCTCGACTTTTCGCTGACCCGATTTTTCCAGAGCAATTACTTGTACCCACCGGGGTGGATTCCACCCTTGGGCGTTTGCTTCAAACTCTGTAGCAACAAGCGGAGGGATCAAGACTCTGCCTGCGAATGACAATAGATGTGCCGCTCCCACTTCACTGAGATGCAGCAGCGGGCCCGTGTCGCAGACAATAATCCGGGTCACTTCTTCTTGCCTTTTTGCTTGACCGCCCAGTTAATATCATCACGTTGATACTTCTCCGCCAGGGCGCGATCAACAGGCAACTTAGGAATCAGCCGAATGGAGCCATCTTCTTCGACCTGGACTTCCAGCAGGTCTCCTTCATTCAATTTTGCTTTCCGCCGTGTCGGCGCCGGTAAAGTAATTTGCCCATTGCTACGGATTTGCAAATA
>JBLMZU010000580.1:0-3321 GCA_050258995.1 Bacteroidota bacterium | reverse complement strand
GGGGTGACTGCAAGGCCTGTCATACCGCTCCCTGGGAAAAGACGGTCATGGCGGACCGGTGTGCCGTATGCCACACCGACATCGCCGCGCAGATGAAGGATGTCGCTTCCATGCACGGGACGCTCGTGCACAACAATCCACAATTGGGCTGCCGTGACTGCCATCCCGAGCACCGCGGCGCCGATGCAAAACTGACCGACATGAACGGCGCAGTCTTTCCGCACCAGGCTGTGGGATTTTCACTAAACGGCCACCAGCTCACATCCGCGCGTGAACCCTTCACCTGCAAGGATTGCCACGGCGGCGATATATCCAAATTTGACCCCGGAACTTGCGATGCCTGCCACCGTCAAATGGATGTGGCCTTCATGACGGCTCATGCTCTGGCCTACGGCACGGCCTGCCTGAATTGCCATGATGGCGTGGACCGCTTTGGGAAGAACTTTGACCATGATCAGTTCGTCTTCAAGATCAAGGGAAAGCATGTTGGCGTCTCGTGTGACAAGTGTCATTACAGTGCGCGCACCCTGAGCGATTTCCCGGTCACATCACAGGATTGTGTGTCCTGTCATCAGAAGGACGATCCTCACGCAGGCCGATTTGGGGTCAAGTGCGCGGACTGCCACAGTGAGGCTGGCTGGACTCCGGCAACGTTCGATCACAACCTGGCCTCGTTCAAGCTTGAAGGAGAGCACCAGGAAGTCCCCTGTGCGTCCTGCCACGTCAAAAATACATATCGAGGCACGCCCACCGACTGCTATTCCTGCCACAAGGGGCAGGATGCCCATGGCGGCCAGTACGGCACCGATTGCTCGACCTGCCATGACCCATCCAGCTGGGACCATGTTAACTTCGACCACAACCGCACCCAATTCCCGTTGACAGGAGGCCATGCCGGCGTGGCGTGCAAACAATGCCATACCTCCGGCCAGTTCGCTGGGCTATCCACGGCCTGTGCGAGCTGCCATGCCGATCCTGCCTTCCATGCCGGTATGTTCGGACAGGATTGCGCCACCTGCCATACAACCAGCGATTGGTCGGCGGTCTATCGGGGTCCGCATCCCGGCATTGCCGATGAAGGCGGCAGCGGCGTGAACCATGGGGGAGGTGGCTGCCGCTCCTGCCATACCCAGACCTTGCGTGACGCTACGTGTACGCAATGCCACAGCGGTAACCCGGAAGGCGGTGGCGGTGAACATGATTGATAAAAGGAGTGGTACATAAACCAATCAGCCCGACTTCGTTCCCGAAGCGGGCTGATGCTTAAATCAGGTGGCGACAGCCCGGATCAACGCTACGGAAGCGCGTCTGCTGTGGACGATGGAAGCGTGTCCTTATGATTATCCTCAATGTGCATGATGGCGGAGTTGAAGGTGGCGGCGATCGTCATCAGGATGCACACGGTCCCACCAAAGATATACCAGAAGCGGATGCCGAACCGGTCTGAAACGGGACCGGCGATCAGCAGACTGAGCGGCATCATGGCAGTAGCACCCGCGACCAGCAGGGAAAAGACACGGCCCTGCATTTCCGGCGAAACAACAGATTGGATGATGGCTGTCAATGGTCCATTGGCAAATACCTGTGCAAACCCGGTAATGAACCATCCCGCCAGGAGAAGATAGAACATGTCTGCGGTGACAAGGCCGGAGATCACAATCCCGACGCCGATTCCGATCACGCCGCAGAATGAGGTCACGATGCGGCGCTTGAATCCGCCCCAGATGCTGAGGACAATGCCGCCTGCGATCAGCCCCGCTCCAAACAGGGACTCGGCCCATCCGAGCTGGGCCGCGCCTCCGTGAAATACCTTTGTGATGATCAAGGGCATGAGGGAGGAGGCCGGCACGATCAGGAAGTTGAGAGCCATGGCAAGGAGCATGAGGCCCAACAATCCCTTCCAGCGCACAACATAGGTAAAGCCTTCCCGCAGGTCCTGCAGGTAGGATGTTTGCCGGAGAGTCCCATCAACCTGCACCACCCTGGGTGGCTGCGGGATGGGGATGAACAGCAGAGGCAGGATCGCGATCGCAGCAGTCACGATATCGATCGACAATACCGCCTGGGTGGAATACAGCTCAAGCAGCAGAGCCCCCAGCGGTGGTGCAAAGATGCTGATCAGACCCTGTAGAGTTTGGTTCGCGCCAGCAATCCTTGCCAGGTGTCTCTCCGGGACCATCAAAGAAGTGGAGGACGCCATCGCCGGCTGGTGGAAGGCTCCCCCCAGGGAGCGAATCATGGCGGCCGCATAGATGTGCCAGATCTGGACCCGGCCGATGACAAACAGATAGATCAGGACAGCTGTTGTGAGCGCGATGCCTGCATCTGCAACGATCATGATGACGCGGCGGTTCGAGCGGTCCACCAGGGTGCCTGCAAAGGGGCCCAGCAGGATCTGAGGCAATAATGCCACCAGCGTGGCCGTCGCCAGTATCGTCGCCGAGCCGGTTTTCTGCGTCAGCCACCAGACCAGGGCGAACTGCACGATCGCCGAGCCGAACAGGGAAAATGCCTGGCCGATCCAGATGGTAAAAAAGCGGGGAGCCCAATTCCCTGTTTCGGGCTTGAGTCCATTTTCCATGAATAAATTCTTCCTTTGGAAGGGAATAGATGCCTATAATAGACCCTGTCAGGACATTCGACAACCTCCCAAAGTAGGAAATTCTTCATGAAAACATTACTGTTCAATTCCCGCCGTTCCTCTGTCTACAGTCGCAATGGGATTGTGGCAACCTCCCAGCCTCTGGCCAGCGCGGCCGGGCTAGAGATTCTGTCGAAAGGGGGCAATGCCGCAGATGCCGCGGTGGCTGCCGGCGCGGTGCTCAACGTCACCGAGCCCTCGTCGACCGGGATCGGCGGCGATATGTTCGCTTTGTACTACTCAGCAGAAACCCAAAAGGTCACTGCCTTGAATGGATCGGGCCGGGCTCCCGCCGCACTGACTCTCGAACGGCTCAAGAAGGACGGTTTCTCCACCGAGCTGCCTCCGTTCCATGCGTATACGATTACCGTCCCGGGCGCGTGTGCGGGCTGGTTCGACTTGGTCGAAAGGCATGGTTCCCTTCCGATGGGAGAGATCCTGGCACCGGCTATCCGCCTGGCTCAGGAAGGCTTCCCGGTGGCTCCGCTCACTGCCCATTCATGGATGAATGGCGAGACTAGGCAGCTGGCATCTGCCTTGAACGGAAGGGAGCTGACCATCGACGGGCGCGCCCCGCGGGCAGGCGAGCTCTTCCGGAACCCGAACCTTGCCCGGACCCTGGAGATCGTCGCGCGTGGCGGCAGGGCAGCCTTTTACCAGGGTGAAATTGCAGAAGCGAT
>JBLMZU010000579.1:0-3906 GCA_050258995.1 Bacteroidota bacterium | reverse complement strand
TCCACAGCTCATCCGGCACCTCCCAAATCGTTGGAAGAGATTTCTTTTTCTTCTTCATCATTCATCCTTTGTCGGCACAAAAATTATATGCCCTCAAAGGGTTTTGAGATAGTTTCTTAGTGGTTTGATTCATCACACAGGCACGGACTGTCAAAATTGCACACAGAGGCAATATGGTATAAGTTTTTCCAATTTACCATAGACCTTTAGGTAATTTCTGACTTTCAAAAATCGTTAGAATTCACATTGGATTATGCAATGCAGGCCCGCTTTTCACATGCACAGTTGCACAGATCATCTAGATTTCAGGGAACATGGTTTTGATGAGAAATAACCCATTAGGCGTTCGCCCTCGGTTTTTAAATTAGTTGTATGTTACTATACTTGACGGAAATCATGTTGTGTTATACCATCCCTACACTCGCATTCGGATGTGCGGAGGATTATCAAAGTGATAATCATTCCAAAATACCGCCATATATAGCGAAGTGCCCCGTAATTGAGTTGTTTATCCCATATGTGCTGGCATTTTTAGAAGCGCATTGAGAATCTAACTCATAAGCCCTTGGCCGTGAAATTCTATCGTGTTGGCAGCAAAACGCTGAACTTAAATGAAAAAAGAGACCTGCATCGACTACAGATCTCTTTTTGAATCCGGTGGTTTCCAATCAGAGTAGACAGATGATCTCATGGCGACGGCACAACTAACGAACGGGACCGATCATCTCATACCGCAGCAAATAAGCCTCCAGTTCAGCTCTGCTCAGGATCCTTTCTGATTTCTCAAATTGCCAGTCATACTCGCCGTATGGGAAACAGGCAATCGGCTGGCCGTCGCAAGAAATACCCGGCCAGAAGGAGAGGCGCATTTCAATGCACATTCGCCGAATTTCCTGCAAGGTTTTGGCTGGACGGATGGCATTTGGCTGTCTGTTGTGACGACCTGAGTATACCTTGATGCGGTCTGTTATCGTGCCGGCGCCGGGCGCAGATAAAACCAGGTCTACAAGATCGGCCGGGAACTGCCTGAGAATATCAGGGAGCCCTCGGACTGGCACTGCTTCCTGCACCACAATGATCTCCTCATCCAGCTCCTCGTCCTCCCTGGCCAGGGTGAACAGGGTGGGGGAGGATTCCCCTCCACCCCTGGTATAAACCGGCCCCCTGTAGGCGTAGTGTACTTTCCGTCCGCCGCCGGTGATCCCGGCGCACTCAGGGCCCATGCCTCGAGCAATACTTTCCGGGTCACGCAGCGGGCGGCTGCATTTCCTACAACGGATTTCTTCCATGTAACATCCTTTCATGGCTGTTTTTTTGTGTTTTTTCGTTTTCGACCTGTCCTGGCGGGCTCCATTTCCTCTTTGCTCCCTGAGAGTCCGAATCCCGAATCGCCTGAGTACTGCCTGCGTGCCTGTCCTAACGTTCCACGAGCAGGCTGATGATCAACGCGAGCCTGCCGCTTTCATCGAACGGCTCCAGGGATGCATAGAGCTCATACTCATTCAACAGGAAGTTGGTATACTCGATCTCTTGCCTGATGATCGGCTTCTCTGGGTTATTTCCACTCGTTACCACACATGAACGGTTGCTTCCTACGCCGGTGCATTCTATTTTCCAGAGCTGCGGATTTTTGATGCGCCTCATCTGCTTCTCACCCTGGTAGGAGGCAATCACATCCATCAGCCAAAATGCTGATGTGGCGCATGCACCGCCATGTTCGGCAAGGTAGAGTGCACCGTCTGTCAAAAAAACTGGATAGCGAGCGAAGGTTCTATGTCGATGCCATTCATCGGTTGCATAGAAGCCATCCAGGTCTCTCTTTAACTGCTTACGTGACACTGTAAGCAGGCGCCGCTTTGTTTCAATGTCATTCTCGGCCGCCTTGAATAGCCGCTTCTGTGTGATATCGGAGTAGGAAAGGACCAAATCCAGTCTACGCTCATCGGTACCAATTGCGTCGAGAAGCGCGGTCCAGATCGCATCCATATTGCTGAAATCAGGATATTCCTCTTGTGGGACACCCAGCTGGTCAAACAACATGATGTAGGTGCTCTTGGTGATCTCATCAACAGAAGTCTGGTTTCGCTGTAGTGCCTCGCTGGTTTCAGGAGTAGCTGCTGGGATAATAACTTCACCGATATCCCTGTTTACGTACTGATCAATTGCCGTAGCGAGTGAAGCAATGCGCTCGCCAGAAGCGCCTCTTACACCGAACTGACGCAGCTCTGCCAGCTCGTCTTCATCAAAGGAGAGATCCAACGCCAGATCCAGAACTGTTGTTTCGATCCTGACGACCTTTCCGCGATCATGCTCAATCTTGGAAAAAGCCATCTTGCCCAGGCACCAGGCTAACCGGTCGAATCGTTCGTCAGCTGCTGGTCTGCTCCCATGACCAGTAGCTGCAAGCCTGCATGCTTTTTCGTAGGATGCAAAATCTTCAAACAAGGATTCATCGTCTTCTGGAAGCGCAATATTCACAATGCTATAGGCCAGGTCCTGCGAATTCGCCCATTGAGCATCGAGGTTTTTTTCAAATCGCTCTTCGGGAGTAGTTAGCGGAGTTGGGAGTTGTAATACCTCTGTTATTCCGAGGGTCGCCGCAGGTGCACGCTCTGCTTCTTCATCGAGATTGGCGGAACTGTGTAGGAAGGTGCTACCTTCGCAGGCATTTTGATCGACCGTTATTTCTGGTCCAGTCACTGATGATGGCACACTTTCCACTTCCGCCATTACCCGTTCTTCAGGAGCTATCACCAATGGTCTTACCTCCAGATCACCAAATAGGGAGAGCTGGCCACTCATGCTTTCCTCAGCTTCTCGAGGTAATGATCGTATTCAGCTGTACCGGCTTCAATGAATTCCTCCTCGAAATCCACCTTTCCGCCATCTTTTAAGATCGTATCATCACTGATGATCGTTATAACCGCCAGGGCTGTGTATCCATTGGCCAGTACCTGAGGTACAAGAGCCGCGTTACCTGTCACATATCCGTTGATCCCGGGCAAGTCTTGGCCCTTCTTTGTAGTCTCCAGCAGGGCACACAGTGCTCGGGCAACGTTCTTGTTGGGAGCTGTGCAAACGATGTGAGGAAGATTATCCTTACCGATAGCGAAGATATTGAAACCCTCAAGAGAAAAAGACTTGCTTTCGCTCAAAAGCTTCTCGATATTGGTGTCAAACAGCATAGCAACCTCCTAAAATTGGGTCAGCCCGGCACATGACCGGGCTGACTATCAAATGAATACGATATTGGGCGGCTTTAGAACAGCGTCAGCTGTCCCCCTGCCACCTTTTTCTGCGCTTTGGACAATCCTTTATTGGCACCCGGCCTGACCGGCATTTCCAGGAAATCGTCGATGCTCATCTGTCCCCCACTGCCAGCCAGGATACTGCGCGTAAAGCCGGCCATCAATGCGGCCGACTCTGCCTGTTGTTCGAACTGTTCCACGGTTTCCAGTGTGACAGGAATTGCATCTACTCCCACAGTCGGAACTGGGATCAGTTCTTCCTTCGAGAACACCGGCATGGTCATCCCCGCGTGTATCTCATCGATGCGCTGCAGGACCTCATTGATGTTGAACTCCAGTACAGGCTTAGGCTTTTCCTCCTCCAGGACAATTTCCTCCACGACGTCTTCGTCCTGCATCTCGCTCGTGTCTTTCTTCAGATCAACCCCTGCCTTGATCAGCTCTTCGTCAAGCACTTTCAACCTGGCGACCAGGGCTTCCAGCTTTTCAGCCTTTTCCCATGGGTCCTGCAGGATTGCCTCGAGCGTTTCAACTTCCCTCACCAGGAAGTCTCTGCGGTCGGTGCTCTTCCTGATCTCGCTATCGATCGAGCGGATGGCGGCATCGATACTGGCAATCGTTCCGGTATCGGATTCAGAAACATGTGCCACCAACACCT
>JBLMZU010000578.1:0-4260 GCA_050258995.1 Bacteroidota bacterium | reverse complement strand
AGATAACTCTTAATACTTTCACTTCGCCGGTCAATTTATTGAGCTCGATCTCGGCCGCCTGCACGCCGAAGGAGAAGGCGAAATGCATGTCGCCGCCGGTGCCCAGCGGCTGGGTCTTCGGTGCTTCGTACATATAACGGACCTTTGGCTGCTGCCCGGCATCGGTCATTTCCTTGTAGACTTCGGCGTAGGTCAGCGAATGGCCGTTGACATGGACGATGCCATCCTGGAAGCGGATCTGCTCGGGACGCACGTCGAATTTCTCGGCCATAGTGGCGGTGATCTGGTCACGCAGGGTCTTGGCGGCATAGCGGGAGGCATTCCCTGTGACAAAGGTCTGACGGGAGGCCGTTGTCGGTCCGCCGTTGGGAGCCAGGTCGGTATCCATGACCAGCACGCGCACCTGCTCGGGTGGAACGGCCATTTCCTCGGCCACAATCAGGCGCATGACGGTGACCAGTCCCTGGCCCAGCTCGGCGGCCGAGCTGCGGACCTGGAAGGTACCATCTGCGTACAGTTCCACGTCTGCGCCTGAGATATCGGGCGCCCCGCCGCCGAGGCCGGTGTTCTTGTACGCTGAGGCAAAACCCCAGACGCGCACCACGTTCGGGTTGTCCGCATCCACAACCGGCTGGAAGGGATCGGAGTTGTGCCTGCGCATCTCTGCATCCACTTTGTTAATGCATTCCGTCAAGCCGACAGATTCATTCAAGACCTGTCCCGTATTGGTGATGCTTCCCACATGCAGCGCGTTGATGCGGCGCAGCTCGACAGGATCCATGTCCAAGGTCTCGGCCAGCTTGTCCATCATCGACTCGACCGCGAAGGCCGACTGTGTCACACCGAAGCCGCGGAACGCACCCGCCGGCGGGTTGTTGGTGTACATGGCATAACAATCGGCGCGCACATTCGGGATGTCGTACGGCCCCGCCGAATGCGTGGTCGCGCGGGTCATCACCTTTTCGCCCAGGGATGCATACGCACCGGTGTCGCCGTACAGCTCGGTTTCCATGGCGACGAGACAGCCATTTTTCTTCGCGCCCAATTTGACTTTGATCTGCGTGGCATGGCGCTTCGGGTGCACGAGCAGACTCTCGTGGCGGTCGAACAGCAATTTGACAGGCCGTCCGGTGACATTCGCCAGCATCGCCACGTGGATCTGTCCCATGACGTCTTCCTTGCCGCCGAAGCCGCCGCCCATCAGCTGTCCCACGACACGTACGCGCTCCTCGGGCCAGCCAAGCACACGCGCCACCTGTTCGCGATCCTGGTAGGGGATCTGCGAGCCGACATAGATCTCCATGCGGCCATCCAGCAGCGGCACACCGATGCTGCACTCCGGCTCGAGAAAAGCGTGGTCAGTGATGGCGGTATGGAAGGTATGCTCCAGGACGATGTCCGACTCGGCGAAACCCTGCTCCATGTCGCCCTTGCGGACCTTGATGTGCTTTAGCAGATTGCCCTTTTCGTGAAGCTGCGGGACGCCCTCCTGCCGCGCCTGGACGGCATTAGTGATCACCGGCTGGAGTTCGAACTCCGCCTCGATCAACGCCGCAGCCTGCTCGGCAATCTCCTGCGTTTCTGCGGCGACAATCGCGACGGTGTCTCCCACATAGCGGACGCGCTCGCCGATGCCGACCATTACCGGCCAGTCGTAGATGACCAGGCCATGGTTGTGCTCGGCCGGGATGTCTTCGGCTGTCAAAACTGACACAACACCGGGCAGCGCTTTTGCTTTGGAAACATCGAGGTTTGTCAGGAACCCATGCGGGATCATCGCCCGGCGCGCCTTGGCATACAGCATGCCATCGAAGACCAGGTCGTCTGTGTACTTGGCTTCCCCTGTGACCTTCTCGACAGCTTCAGGACGAAGATGGCTATGGCCTACCGTCTTATGAGCATGGATCGAGTCGGGAATATGGGTTGGCTTCTGAACTGGCTCGCCCGTGCGCAAAGCCTGAGCCGCCGCCATGATCGCGCTTACGATCGTCGGGTATCCCGCGCAGCGGCATAACGTATCCTTTAGCGCAAACTTGATCTCATCCTGGGTGGGATCCGGATTGCGCTTGAGCAGCGCATAGGCCGTCAAGATCTGTCCCGGGATGCAGAAGCCGCACTGCACCGCGCCGTGCTCCACAAAGGCTTCCTGCAGCGGGTGGAGCTTCATCTCGTTGTGTACGCGCTGGGCCAGGCCTTCGATCGTAATAATGTTTTTTCCAGCGGCGCGCTCGGCAGGGTAGATACAGGAGACCACAGGATCGCCGTCGATCAACACGGTGCACGCGCCACATTCGGCCTCCTCGCATCCGATCTTGGTCCCGGTGAGCCGCAGGCGCAGGCGGAGGAGGGAAGCAAGCGTTTCACCAGGTTTGGTTTCCAGTGTCTGCTGGATGCCGTTGACGGTAAGGGAAATTTGTTTTGCCATAGGAATTACCTCAATTTCTTAAAACAGATGGATGCAAAAGGTTAGGAATGGTCATGCTGATAGCAGCCCTCCTAATGCAATGATTCCAAAAAGTGTGATGATCGCCCCTGAGATTCGGTTGACCCACAGGAGTCCCCGTGCGTTGAACTTGTTGCGGAACAATCCCACGCCGCCGGATAACAGGAGCCACCATGTGGCCGAGCCGCAAAAGACTCCCAACACCAGGATCAGCGCGGATGCATAACTGCCGGTGGTGCTTCCCAATCCCAGTGCTGCAAAGATGGCCACAAAGGACAGGATGGTCATCGGGTTGGTGACTGTCAGCAGAAAGGTGGAAGCGTATGCCCCGAGCAAGCCTTTTCCCTCCGCCCTGGCCGCATCTTCGGCAGGCTTGGAAAGCAAGGTCTTGATTCCCAGGTAGAGAAGAAAGAGGCCGCCGATCAGGCTCAGCCACAGTTTGTGACCGATCAGGAAGCCCGAGATAAAGGTCAGGCCGAAGGCTGCCACACAGCCATACAACGCGTCGGCCGTAGCGGCGCCCAGTCCGGAGACCAGACCGTATAGTTGCCCCTCCGCCAGGGTGCGGCGGATGCACAACACGCCGATCGGCCCGACGGGCGCGGCAATGGAAAAGCCGATCACCAGACCTCGTAGGAAGAGCGAGACATCCATCGGGTCAGGTGATTTTTATGCAGCCCGTTTCCAGGCAGTTTCGATCACATCTTTGAACAGTCCGCTGACGATGTGCCTGCGGTAGTCTGCACTGGCACGCCGGGCGCTGGTGCGGAATTTGGCCTGGGCGAGCAGGGCCTCGAGTGCGGTTTCGAATGCAGCGTTGTTGAAGGCCAGCCCGCGCAGAGTGTTCTCCGCATCGGTGGCACGGAAGGGCGTCCCGCCACCGGGGCCTACCGCGACATGAACATCCTTGACGAGATCATTTTCACGCTCGAGCCAGACCGCGCAGTTCAGGATGGGAAGCGCGACACCCTGTGGACGCATGATCCGCTTGAAGCAGGAGGCCTGGTGCTCTTTTCGGAGAGACAGATGGAATCCCACCAGCAGCTCTTCGCCCTGCTTGAGGGCTGATTTACCCGGGCCGAGGAATAATTCCTGGAACGGCACGCAACGGGTACCTGCTGTACCGGCAATTTCCGCCTGGCCGTCCAGCGCCAGCAGGGCAATCGTACCGTCTGCAGCGGGCAGGGCGTGGGCAACATTGCCTCCCAGCGTAGCCACGTTGCGGACCTGCGGACCTGCGATCAGGTTGCAGGCCTCGACGAGAGTCTGGGCATGCTCCTGCGTAAGCGGGTTCAGCGCGACACGATTGACCGGGACAGCTGCGCCGATGAAGAGCTCATTCCCTCGTACTTCGAGCACGGTCATCTCTGCGATGGAGGTGACATCCAGCAGGGTATGCACCGGGGCATGCCGGCCCTGTTCGAGGTCGAGCAAAATATCCGTACCGCCCGCAACCGGGAGGATGGGACGCGGCGCCTCGGCAAAGGCTTGTAGGGCTTGTGATAGATTGGTGGGACGAAGATATTCCTGCCAAAGGTTCATTGGTGGTTACCTCTTTCTGCCGCCCGACCATTCATGACTTTTCGATGGATACGGTCACGCGGCACTTCGTAAAACGGCGGCACTTTTCGATGGGAATGAAGCCCAACGCCGCGGATGCCAGTATAAACACCGTGCATCCAGCGACCACCAAACCGATGGATTTATATTCTAATGCTTAAACCGACAACCACAGTAGTTTTTTAAATAACTCTTTGCAGGTGACATTACACCTGCTGGGACTTTACCGCCACATCATCGGGATGGACACCTGCCAT